>JBAVVF010000585.1:0-4601 GCA_049697155.1 Anaerolineales bacterium | reverse complement strand
CTTTGTTGGCGCCCAGCGAATTGGCAGCTCCCGGAGCTGCCAGTGTCAGGATTGCATCGAAGGTATTGGTGGTTGCATCCCGGATCGTCCCGCCATTCGAGTCCAGTGCAGTTGTACCAACGTAATCCAGGTCGGCGGAGGTATCGCCCGCCTGGACGGTGTAGTTGAACGTCAGGGTAGCTGTTCCGCTGCCGCTGCTATAGTTGACGACCCTGTCCGTCGTTCCGGTTTCAAGGGTCAATTGTGGGACGCCGGTTACGGTCACCGGCATACTGAAAGTAACCGTGATCGGGATGATCTCACCTGCGCTGTAAGCGCCGTTGGCAATGGTCGAACTGACGTTCGTCACGGTGGGCGAAGCATTGACTACCTGGGTTAAACCTGGCGAAGTGCTGCCGTTGAAATTGGCATCACCCAGATACGTCGCCGTGATAGTATGAGAACCGGCTGTGAGCGCGGCGGTGGTGAGAGTTGCCTGACCGGTAGCATCCACTGCGCGTGTGCCCAGGCTGGTTGCTCCATCAAAGAATTGCACATTGCCAGTGGGGACAGTGGGTGTATTTCCGTATTCCCCGGCGACATTGGCTGTGAAGGTAACGGCCTGTCCAACCATGGAAGGGTTAGCAGAGGATGCAAGCGTTGTGGTCGTATTGGCTGGGGAAACCGTCAGCGCCAGGACATTCGAACTGACCGGGGCAGTGTTGTCGTTATCAACTTTTGCGTAAATGATCGCTGTGCCTGCGCCCGAGGCTTGAAAAGTTCCAGTAGCCGTCCCACTGGCCTGAACAGTAGCCTGCGTACCAGACAGAGTACCCAGTGTTGCTCCCCAGCTTACCGGTCGTCCAATGATACGGCTGAGGTTGGCAACCGGCACAGCGGCGCCTGCGGAGTTCGTCAGGAAACTGGCGGTTAACGCGGTGCTCTGATTTACCGCCAGCGGCGAGGTCGTCGCGGTCAACAGGTCACGGAACCAGGGATTGTAATCGAGCGCTACACCGCCGGAGCCGGAGATATCGGCAGCGGTGTCGCACGGCGCCGCGGAGGGGCCGGTGCTGCAGCCCCACCAGTTGTTCTCGGCGCTGACGTTTGCTACGTTGGTGGTATCAAGAGCCTCATAGTAGAACCCTCTGCCGGACGTGGCGGCGGTATTGCCAACGAAGATCGAATTGTGAACGGCAACGTTGAGGAAGACCGCTTTGGCGCCCGATTGGACCCACAGCGCAATCCCTCCGCCATACGTGGCGGCGCTGTTATTTATAAAGGAATTATTGTTGATGGTGATGGTCCCCGCCAGATTGGGACTGCCGACTCCCGAAGAGCGTCGGATGTAGATAGCCCCGCCTCGTTGAGCAGACGAGTTGCCCGTGAATGTAGAGTTGGTAATAGAGATATTCTCGTTAACGCCGACAAAGTCTATCCCACCGCCGTACCCGCTGGTGGTCGAATTATTCGTAAAGGTACAGTTGTCGACGGTCAGGCTGATCATTTCTGCCACCAGACCGCCGCCGGATTCATCAGTGACAGAACCACCAGCGTAGGTGTTATTCCTAATGATATTATTCTGCAGGGTCAATGACCCAAAGGGTGTATTGGGATACCCCACAGCAGATATATTGCGTCCGAACGCCTGGATGCCGCCGCCCCAGATATCGGTCGGGCTGGTGTTTCGACCGTTCTGCACAGTAACACCGGTGATAATGACATCCAGCACCCTGTCAACATTGGGGTTGATGTCGATGATCTTGTCGTTCCAGCCCGCGCCGCCCTGGATGACAACATCAGCCGGGTCCCCGGTAGCGCCTTGAATGGTCAAATTGGACAGGATGTCGAGATCGCCTATGGCATTGTTTTGTTCATTGTTCCCCGTGATGGTCAACGTATAGGTTCCTGCAGGCAGGGTGATCGTATCGGTAAGGCTGCCTGCCGGGCAGCCGCCAAAAGCCGTGTCAGTGTTAGCTGCCTGGATCGCCTCGCGCAGAGAACAGGCTGCCATATTGGTGTTGTACTCGTCCGCTGCCGTAGTGACACCAATCGGCGCCATCAGCGGCGCGGCCTGCGCCGCCGGGAGAGGCATCTGCGCGAGGGCGCCGCCCAGGAGGATCAGGATTCCCAAAATCTGCGGCAGGCGGCCCACAAAGGGGACCTTGGAGATGTGCTTCAATGGCATGTAATGTACTCCTCTAACGATGAAAGTGCATAGTGATCCCCCCTTGCCAGCGGAATAAACCAGTGCACTGTCATTGGCGGTGCATGGTTCGGAAGTTTCCATTCACGAAAAGCTGTCATTGATGCCATGCTAAATCTCGATGAGACATCGCTCATGGTCCGAATGGATCGGAATCGATTTATATACGTTTCGTTTTCAGTTGACGGTAAAGCTGCTTACCCCAGGTATTGCTAAAAGCCCCAACTCTGAATGATATCCGGATTATAACATCATGAAGACCTGACAGGTCTTCCGGCGGCGCGAGTCGATCTGGCTTGCGCGCGGCCCGGGAGATGGGTCGGGCATGGCCAGGCGGAGACCTGTCAGGTCTGATGTATCGTTGACGCGGGCGCGCGCTTCGTTGGCGCGGGCGTGCGCTTCGTTGGCGCGGGGATGCGCTTCGTTGGCGCGGGGATGTGCTTCGTTGGCGCGGACGTGCGCAGTCTTTGTGCCCGGGCTGAAATTGTCGGTTTTGTGCCGGAATCACGCGAATTTGCACGAATTCCGAATATTTGCGTGTGTTCGCAGCAGGACTATGTCTCCTGACTTTTGTTCCCATAAATATTGAATTTCCGTCATTGCGAGTGGCGCTCAAGGCGCCACGAAGCAATCTCATGCAAAATTTGTACCATACATGAGATTGCTTGCCGCAGGCACGCTTTGCAGTCGTCGTGGCACTGAAAGCGTCGCTCCTCGAAATGACGGTAATAGTTTCTACTTCACTTCCACGATCACCCAATCACTGCCGCTGCGGCCAAAGACTTCGGGCGAATACATTTCCTCCGCTTTGGCGGGCGGGACGACGAACGTTCCAGGCGTGGTGGCGCGGGCGATGTAGGTGTATTCATAGACGCCATCCCAGAGCAGGGAGGTGAAGGCCTCGGCCCGGTCGTCGCGCATGTTCTGGTGTTCGTACCATGGGCCCCACCACCACCATCCGTAGTGATACCCAGAGTCATTCGGGTCCTGCGGGATGCTCTCCGACACGGCCAGCGACGGGTTGACGATCTCCAGCCCGGCCGGGAGCGGGTCGACGAGCGCGACGTGGTAGCGGCGGTTGTCCGCGACCATCTTGATCTTCACCCGCACCCTGGCGCCGGCCTTGATGTGCCAGATGCCCTCCTCGTCCTGCCAGACGTCCTCGGGATTATCCACACCTTCGTAGCGGCGCTCGATTACGAATCCCATGTCCAGCGGGCTGAGGTGGAGGTCGGTGGGGGCGTAGCGCAGGCCAAGACGATAGTACAGCCGCCCGGGCCCATCCTTGCTGAGGATGAGGTCCTGCGTCCCGCCGCCCGCGGAGGTTTCGGACATGACATATTCCATCGGGACGAGAGTTTCATAAATATCCGTCGTGCGGCCGCGGAACTCGCTGCTGCCTGCGTAGGTATTTCCCAGCCACATGCGGGCGACGAAGTCCGGCGTCTCGGCCTCGTAGGTGTTGAAGTACCGGTCGAGCGCCAGCAGGACAAAGACATTCTCCTGCGTGTTGCCCCAACGGCCCTTCGTGCGGTGTGCCAGCAGGCCGCTGACCACTTTGGGAATCAGGTCGCTCTGCGGGTTGTCCTCGATTAGCGCGTCGAGCAGGATGGCGTCGGTGCGGCGGTCGGAGCTGAGCAGGAGATAGGTCTGGTCGTCGTAGCCCGTCGTGAAGTTGGCCGCGCCGGCCGTCTCGACGACGTGATTGTTCACGTAGACTCGAATCGCCTCCAGCTGCGTCGGGTCGTCGATCACGGGCCACAACCAGCCGAGGGCTTCCATCGAAAGGTTCTCAGGACCGGCCTCATCCAAAAGCCTTTGGGCTTTCTGGGTATCGCGGTCACCGCTCAGGTCACGGACGTAAAGTGCATAGGCGCTAAGCGTCCAGCGTGTGCGCTGGCTGTACCAGTCGGGGTAATGACTTTCGATGTCCCGCAGATAGGTTAGGGCGTTCTGCTGCATATCGACGGGGACGTCGAACCCCTTCTGTCCGGCGCGATAGAGGGCATGCGCCACGTGGATGGTGTTGAACGGCTTCGATTCGAACCCGCGCCGCCAGTAGGGGAACCCGCCGTCGTAGTTTTGCATCCCCTGCAGGCGCCTGATGTCCCGGTCGACGGCCGACTCCATTTCGGCGGGCGAAGGCAGCCCATCTGCTTTGAAAGCGGTCAGGACATCGCGCAGGGAGGCGACGGCCAGGACGCGCGAAGCCATCTGCTCGGAGCATTCAAACGGATAATCGACAAGATAAAGCACGGCATCGGTCAGGGCCTGCAGGGCGGTCGAGGAGGTGTTGATCTCCAGCCCGCCGTACTGCGGGAAGACACCCGAAGGATAGAGCACAGGCTGTGCGACGGCGCCCTCATCGATCACGCCGTAGGTCGCGAAGGCCTCGCTCGTGGCCGGGGTATAGACC
>JBAVVF010000584.1:0-3723 GCA_049697155.1 Anaerolineales bacterium | reverse complement strand
GGTGGGAAGCGTGCCGGTGATCACGAAGGTCAGCCCATCCAGCTTATCAGACTGCTTACTGACTGCTGAATACTGTCCTCCCTGCGGCCAAACACCCGCCGCCTTCAGCTTCTTCACCACACTTTTATTGACCGGGCGCGCGAACCACTCCGCAACCGACTCGGCCACGCTGGGGCCGATGCCGGCGATCTGCTGGAGGGTATCCGCACTGGCTTTGGAGAGCGCGTCCAGGTCCGCGAAGTGACTCGCCAGGTCCCCCGCACTGACCTCCCCCACGCCGCGGATTCCCAGAGCCGTGATCAGCTGCCCCAGCGAACGCGACTTCGAGGCTTCGATCGAGGCCAGCAGGTTGTCCGCGATCTTGCCGGGCGGTTCCTTCTCCGTCTTGCGTTCCTTCTTCGTGACCGCTTCGAGGATGTCGGCGCGCTTCAGCGTGTAAATATCGGCCACGTCCTTCACTTTGCCGGTCTCGATCAGTTTGTAGACGATCCTGATGCCCAGCCCCACGATATCCATCGCGCCGCGCGAGACGAAGTGCTCCGCATTCCGGATCAGCTGCGCGGGACAGGCCGCGTTGACGCAGTAGTACGCCACCTCGTCTTCGAAGCGCTCCACGGGCTGCCCGCAGGCAGGACAGTTCGTCGGCGGTTTGTACTTCTTCTCCTTGCCCTTGCGCGCGTCCACGACCGGGCCGATCACATACGGGATCACTTCCCCTGCCCGTTTGACGAGCACGCGGTCGCCCACCCGGATGTCCTTCTCGGCGATGTAATCGAAGTTGTGCAGCGTGGCGCGTTCGACGACCACGCCGCCGATCTCGACCGGCTCGAGCACCGCGTTCGGGATCAGGACGCCGGTTCGCCCAACATTCACTTTGATATCCTGCAGGATCGTGGTCACTTCGCGGGCCGGGAATTTGAAGGCGATCGCCCCGCGCGGGTCCTTGCCGACAAAACCCAGCTCGCCTGCCAGCCGCAGATCATCGATCTTGATGACCATGCCGTCGGCTTCGTATTCCAGCTCATCCCGTTTCTTGTCCCAGCTTTCGGTATAGGCAATAGCCTTTTCAAAATCATCGAACTGTCGGGCGATATCTGTGACCGGGAAGCCCAAGGCTTTGAGGTATTCCAATACTTCCCACTGAGAGGTGGGAACCTTTCCGCCCTCCGAATGGATGATTTGATAGACAAGCAGGGTTAGCGGGCGCGAGGCGGTCAGGGCAGGATCGAGTTGGCGCAGTGAACCCGCCGCGGTATTGCGCGGGTTGAGGTACGTCCTCTGCCCGGACTCTTCGAGCCTGCGATTCAGCTCCTCGAACTCCTGGACCGGCATAAACGCTTCGCCGCGCACGACCAGAACCTTCGGCGGCCTGGGGCCTTTTTCATCGACAGGGATGCGCAGGGGAATCGAACGTACCGTCCGCAGGTTCCCGGTAATGTCCTCGCCGATCTCGCCGTTGCCGCGCGTCGCGCCCTGCACGAAGATCCCGTCACGGTAATGCAGGACGACCGACAGCCCGTCGATCTTCGGCTCGACGACGAATTTGACTTTTTCGACCCGGTCATCGATCCGGCTGACGCGCTCGAACCAGCCGCGCGCGTCGTCCGCGCCGAAGGCATTCGCCAGGGAGAGGATCGGCGCGGGATGTCTGACCTTCTCGAAGCGGTCAGCAGGCGTGGATCCGACACGCGCCGTTGGAGAATCGGGCGTGATCCAGTCCGGATGCTCGGCTTCGATCTGCTTGAGCTCGTTCAGCAGCCGATCGAACTCCAGGTCGCTGACGACCGGGGCATCCAAAACATGGTAACGATAATTGTGAGAGTGGATCTGCTTTTTGAGTTCTTCGTATCGGGATTTTGTAGCCATAAAAATTTCCTTCGAATGAATTATGTCCAGAGATCGCCGTAGGAGTGTTCACCGCGCAGCATTTCGCCGCGTGCAAAACGACCGAGATTCAATGAGGAGATATCGACCAGCTTTGCGCTTCCATCCAGGATCAATTCACTCATGCATACGCCAACCGCCGGCGACAGCTTGAAACCGGTCCCGCTGAAGCCGCAGGCGACGTAAAAGCCGTCGGGCCCGGCCTTATCCATAACCGCCCGCTGGTCGGGCGTCAGTCCATCTCGCCCCACGTGTGTGGAGTGCAGCGAACCTTCGTCCATGCCCTCCATGCGTTCACAGATACGGTCGATGGCCCGCATCACAAATTCCGGATCCACATGACTGAGTTCCGATTCGGGCGGTTCGCCCATGCGATTGTCATCTTCCAGACCGATCAAGGTCAACTCGCCTTCGGGGCGGAAATACATGGACAGCGCATCGTCGATCACCGTAGGATGCATCCCAACCTTTGGCGGGCGCTTGACGAATGCCACATCGTGAGTCCACGTGGTCAGGGGGATTTCGACGCCCGCCAGCCTGCCGACCCGATCCGCGAACGTGCCGGCGCAATTGACGAGGATCGGCACGTCGAACGCTCCTCGGCTGGAGTCCACGCCCTGAACCTTTCCCCCGCCGACGCGAATTCCCGTCACTTCGCAGTCCTGCATCAGCACGGAACCGTTTGCCTTGGCACTCGCAATGAACGAATTGGTCGTCAGAACCGGGTCCGCGTAGCCCGATTCAGGCTCGTAGGCGGCCAGCTCGAAATCCCCGGTCTTGAGCATCGGCGCGAGCTTCTTCACGTCCGCGGCGGTAATAATGTCGGTGAGAATGCCGAGCCGTTTGTGCATCTCTACGTTGCCGCGCAGCTGGTCATTCTTATCGGGAGAAACAATTTGCAGGAAACCGGTCCGATGGAACCCGCACTCACCGCCGACCCGTTCACGCCAGTTCCTGAAAAAATGGAAGCTCTGCCACGCCAGCGCGGCATCCACTTCGATGTCGTAATGCATGCGGACCAGTCCGCTCGAGGCGCCGGTCGCCCCGGCACCCACGGACTGCCGTTCGAGGATCAACACCTTCAGCCCGCGCCGGGAGAGGTTGCAGGCAATACTTGCTCCGATCACCCCCGCACCGATCACGATTGCATCATAGGATGGATTCATAATCACCTGTAATTTGGAGTATGGCGAGCAGTATACCATTTTCGATTAAACACAAAATAACCCTGTTCGACGAGGAACAGGGTTGCTGCGGTCCATCCGAAACTAGGATGGTTTTGCCGTCAGTTGTTTTACCAGCCAGGCAATCCCCAGCACGATCAAGGCAAGGACGCCCAGTGGAATCAGCCACATGAACAACATGCCGAAGAAGCCAAAGCCATATCCATAACCCATCATTGGCATGTGCATTCCGTAACCATATCCGCGGCCCATCATGCCATAACCGGTATAGGCGCCGGGAAAAATCAACTGCCAGAGGAAGGGGGCCACAAACAACAGGATCAGGACTGCAATGACCCCACCGATCACCCATTTAGCTGTTTTAGACATTGTTTAATCTCCTTTTTCATCCCTCATTCAGGATGAAATGCTTTCGAACTGTCTTGATCATATCTCCGGTGTGTAAAGATCCGGTAAAGAATGCAAAAATGTATGATAAAGCCTGAAGACGCACTACCTCTTTCATTTTGCAGGCGCAACTTTGCGATATACTCATCCGTATGGCACACGAACGGATCGGCCTTTTCGGCGGCACATTCGATCCGCCGCACCTGGGTCACTTGATTCTCGCTTCCGAAGCGAAGTCGCAGCTGGGACTTACCCGTTTGCTCTGGAC
>JBAVVF010000583.1:0-8109 GCA_049697155.1 Anaerolineales bacterium | reverse complement strand
CTGCGAGGTGGCCGCGGCGGCCGAGGCGGGACAGCTGGTCCTGTTCCATCACGACCCCGCCTACTCTGACGCAATGGTCGCGGGCATGGAAGCTTCCGCGCAGAGGCGTTTCAGCGAGGCGCAAGCCGCGTTTGAGGGGCTGGAGATCGCCCTTCGTCCCCTTTCATCTGCATTACATCAGACCGTCACTCCGCTTCAGGCGCGGGAAAGGGATGTAAAATATGCGCACGATGACTGACATCCAAAAAGACAGCACCCGCAACCTGCTGGCAGACATCGAACTGTTTGCCGGCCTGACGCCCACGCAGCTGGACTGGGTTGCCCAGCGCGCCCATCGCCGCGTGTTCGAAGCCGGACGAAACGTCCTGACCATCGAACAACCCGGTGAGGCTGTGTACATCATTTTGTACGGCACGGTGAAGATCCACATCGAACAGGGCGAGCGGGATGTGATCATCTCGATCCTGGGAGCCGGTGACCTGCTGGGTGAGATGAGCCTGATCGACAGCGTCGGGCGCTCCGCCAGCGCCGTGACGCTGGAAAACAGCCTGCTGCTGTGGATGGACAAGGTCACCTTCAATTACATCCTCGACAACTTCCCGCCGGTCGCGCGCAACCTGGTCAGGATCCTTTCGGCGCGGGTCAGGCTCTCGGACCAGCTGATCCAGGCCCTGGCAACGTTAGATGTGAATGGTCGGGTTGCCCGTCAGCTGCTGGCGTTCGCCGAGAAGTACGGCCGCGAAAAAGACGGCGCGACCCAGATCCGTATCGTGCTGACCCAGGGCGACATCGCCGACCTGGTCGGAGCCTCGCGCAAGCGCGTCAACCAGACCATGGTGCTGTTCAAGGAACAGGGGTTGATCGATACGAGCGCCGAGGGCAGGATCGCGATCAGGGATGGAGAGGGGCTGGCGAGGTATTGTCGTTAGTTCAGTAGTTATATAGTTTGATAGTTTAGTAGTTTGAGGGCAGATTAGTCCAACTATCTAGCCATCCAACTACCAAACTACCCAACTATTCAACTATAATCGGCTTCATGAGCGATTATCGTTTTTATCATCCTATCGAGGTTCGTTACGGGGATTTGGATCCGCAGGGTCACGTCAACAACGCAAAACAGCTCACCTACTTCGAACAGGCGCGCCTGGCCTATTGGATTGAACTTGGATTATTTACCAAAGACCAATCATTTATGGAGCTTGGCGTCATATTGGCAGATGTTCATCTTACCTACTTTCAGCCCATTTATTTTGGTCAGAATATCAAGGTTGGGGTCCATGTCACGAAACTGGGAAACAAATCCATGACATGGGAGCAAAATATTGTGGAGGCTGAGACAGGCAGGGAATTAACGAAGGGGGAAGTCGTGATCGTGGCATACGACTACAAGGAAGGTAAAACAATTCCCATTCCACAGGAGTGGAGGGAAAAGATCATTAAGTTTGACGGCCTAAAAGGCTGACAAGCCTGACTTGTTGGGCTTTTACAAGGAGACATCATGCCGCTTCCAAAGATCGACACCGACTATCAGATCGATTTCCTCGTCAGGCTGCTGAACATTGCCTCCCCCACGGGGTTTGCCGAGCCAGCAATCGCCTTCGTGGAAAAAGAACTGTCCAAATACCCGCAGTTGGAATTATCCAGAACGCGCAAGGGTGCACTGATCGCGAAGTGGAATGTGGAAAGCAGCCAGCCCCCTGTCGCGTTGACGGCCCACGTCGATACGCTCGGCGCGGTGGTGAAGGAGATCAAATCGAACGGACGGCTCAGGTTAAGCCGGGTGGGCGGGGTCGAGTGGCCGACCGTCGAGACGGAAGGGGTGTGTATTTTCACTTCAAGCGGCGAAAAGATCCGCGGCTCGGTCCTGTGCGATACTGCTTCAGGCCACATCTATGGCCAGGCTATGAAAGAGACGCCGCGCGATGACGATCACATGGAAGTCCGCCTGGATGCGCGCACGACCTCCGACAAGGAGACGCGCGCCCTCGGGATCGGCATCGGCGACTGCGCGGCCTTCGACCCGCGCGTGGAAGTGACCAACGGCTTCGTCCGCTCGCGGCATCTCGACGACAAGGCCTGCGTGGCCAACATCGTGTCCGCGATCAAATCCCTGTCCGATGCGGGGCAAAGCCCGGCCCGAACGGTCTATTTCCACATCAGCAATTATGAGGAGGTCGGGCACGGCGCGGCCTCCGGGATCCCGGCCGAGGTAGCAGAACTGCTTGTCGTGGATATGGCGGTAGTCGGCGCCGGGCAGGAGTCGGATGAGTTCAACGTGACCCTGTGCATCAAGGATGCCGGTGGTGTCTATCACGAAGGATTGAACAAAAAGATGCGCGCCCTGGCCGAGCAGCACGGCATTCCCTACAAGACCGACGTCTATAAGTTCTATGCCTCGGACGGCGAGGCGTTCTGGAAAGCAGGCGGTGACGTAGCGCTGGCCCTGATCGGTCCCGGCATCGACGCTTCGCACAACTACGAGCGTACCCACACGGATGGTCTTCTCGCCACGACGAACTGGGTCATGGCGTATCTTCTGGATTAACCACAAAGGACACGAAGTGGCACAAAGGCCCTTCGTGATCCTTTGTGTCCTTGGTGGTGAAAATGAACCTGGATGCCACGCTTCCCCCGGTCTATTTGAAGGATGTCCCCGCGATTGCGAAAGCCGCGGAGAAAATTGGTTTCGACGCGCTCTGGACGCAGGAGACCCAGCACGACCCGTTCCTGCCCTGCGCGCTGATCGCCGAGCATACCACGCGTCTGCGCGTCGGGACGGCGGTCGCGGTTTCCTTCGCGCGTTCCCCCGCCAACCTGGCCTACACCGCCTGGGACCTGGCCGCGCAGTCGAACGGACGCTTCATCCTGGGGCTCGGCACGCAGGTCAGGGCCCACATCGAGCGCAGGTTCGGCCAGACCTGGCCCGAGTCGCCCGTCGGCAAGCTGCGCGAGCAGATCCAGGTCATCCGCGCCTTCTGGGACTGCTGGCAGAACGGAACGAAGCTGAACTATCGCGGCGAATATTACAAGATCACGCTCATGTCGCCGTTCTTCAGCGCCGGGCCGATCGAGTATCCGGACATCCCGATTTACATCGCGGGCGTCAATACCGGCCTGGCAAAGCTGGCCGGCGAGCTGTGCGAGGGTTTCCACGCGCATCCGTTCCACAGCGTAAGGTATCTGCGCGAGGTGATCCTTCCGGCGATTGAAGAGGGGGCAATAAAAGAAAGACGAAAGAGGAAAGATGTCGCGGTTTCGGTCACAGCTTTCGTGGCCAGCACCCCCGAAGAGATGAACTTTGCGCGGGCCCAGATCGCCTTCTACGCCTCCACACCTTCCTACCGGGCCGTGATGTCTTTGCACGGCTGGGGGGATGTCGCCGAGCAGCTGTCGGCGCACGCGGCCAAGGGCGAATGGGCCGAGATGCCGATGCTCATCACCGACGAGATGCTAAGGGAGTTTTGTCTGGTCACGGAAGAGAGGAACCTGGCCGATGAACTGAAGAAGCGCTACGAGGGCCTCGCTGACCGGCTGACACTTTACATTCCCTTTGTGCCGGGCGAAAAGGATAAGTGGTGGAGAAGATTCGTCGAACGTTGCAAAATTTCTTGACATATCTTTGGAAGGTTTTATAATTAGAACACATGTTCTAAAAACCAAATACTTTTCGAGGAGGCCACCCATGCTAACTGAACTTTTGATCCGCGATGAAACGACTGCCAGCCTGGGGAAGACAGAACATACCTTTACGGTGCATGTTTCGGGGGAAACGATCAGCGTTCGTGAGTTGATTCGCCAGCGCGTACTTCAGGAAGTGGAGGAGTTCAACAACCGCCAGCCGGCGGTCTTCCGCATGCTGGTCCAGCCCAGCGAGGCCGAACGAACCCTAAACGGGTTCAAGTTCCACAAGCCGCGCTTGGTGGACCCGGCCACGCAGTATGAAAGAGCCCTGGAAGCCTTCGAAGGCAATGGTTTCATCGTCATCGTGGATGACCGCCAGATCGAAAGCCTGGATATGGAGATACCCCTGCGTCCCGAAACCTCGGTGACCTTCCTCAAGCTGGTTCCTCTCGTCGGTGGGTAAAGATGAGAGGCTCCGATGTTGAACTTCCTCAAATCCGCGTTTTCGCAGACTCCGCTCGAAGTCGAGTCCCTGGTGGAAGAGTTCGTCGGGCAGGAGTCACGGCTCTATCCTTTTGACCTGAAAAACTTCAAAGCGGGGGGCAAATTTCAAAACGCCGATCCGCCAATGCAGCGCGCGATCGTCATGGCGCTGCTGGCCTGGCTTGGCTCTCATCCATTGCGGATGAATCCTCCCCACAATCAAAAAGAATGGCAGCTGGGCTGGAAGATGCGGGAGGTATTCCTGCACATGCTGAAGCGCAAGCTGCCTTTCGAAGAGCCGGATGTGATCGCCATGCTGCACTGGTCGGCCGGACAGTTGAGTGACAACCTTTTCTATACGTATCTGAGCGGCGTGCCGCAGATGATAAAGATCACTGGTGATTATCTTAAAAGCCATCCGATGAGTGATGAGCTTTTTCAAGCCATCGAAGGCTTGATCCGCGCGGTGGATAAGGATCAGACGAGGGTGGAGGCGCGCCGCTGGGTCCTGCGCCTCAGGGAGCTGCGCGGCGATAGCGGGGTTGCCCTGCCCCTGGCAGCCGGCGATGTTTGGGCGGATACGGCTCTGAGCGATCTGCGTGCCCACGACCCAAAGATCCAGACCGCCTGGGCAGAGCTGCTCCTGCATTGTCTGCGCGCGACGGGGTCCGCGCCGAGCGCGAAGTGGCTGAGGGGCACGGACAAATCCCTCGAGATCATTGGAACATCAGACTTTTTCAATGGACTTTTACGTTGGTTTGCATTGGTGGATAAACCGCGCACGGTCCAGACCAGCCGCTACGACAACCTTCAAACCTTGCTGCCGGTCAACGCCGATATCCTGAAAGGGCTGGCCTGGCTGTGCAGCAAGTCGGAGGATCCTGAAATCGCGCGGGCACTCACGACTTTGGCCATCTCCTCCTACAGAAAGATCCCCGGTGCAGGCCCCAGAGCAACGAAAGTCGGAAACGCCTGCTTCTGGGCCCTGGGCAGCATGCCCGGCAGGGAAGGTGTGGCACAGTTAAGTATCCTGAAAGTCAGGATCAAGACGAATACCGCCCAGAAGCTGATCGCGAACGCGCTGCAGATCGCCGCCAGACGGCTGGGAATGACCGCCGAACAGATCGAAGAGATGTCCGTTCCGACGTATGGCCTGGAGGAAGTTGGTCTGCGCCGCGCTGACTTCGAGGAGGTCGTTTCGGAATTAAGAGTCAACGGAAGCGAGGTGGAACAGGTCTGGATCAGAAAGGATTGGAAGACCCTTGCGTCGGCACCGAAGGCAGTCAAGGAAAAGTATCCCGAAGAGTTGAAGGGAATTTCCCAGGCCGTCAAAGATATCCGCAAGATGCTGCCGGCCCAGCGGGACCGGATCGACAACCTGTACCTGCTCCAGAAAAAGTGGGCGTTCCCGGCCTGGCAGGCACATTATCTAAATCATCCGCTCGTGGGCACGATCGCCCGACGCCTGATCTGGAAGTTCAGCAGCGAGGATCAGGCTGCCTCCGGCATCTGGTTCGAGGGGAAGTTGATCGGAAGGGATCATCAGCCGCTCGACTGGGTCGACGATGCGACGACGGTCGAACTCTGGCATCCGATCCACGCCGAACCGGCTGTCGTCCTGGAATGGCGGCAGTGGCTGATGGAACACGAGGTCCGCCAGCCGTTCAAACAGGCCTACCGCGAGGTCTATCTGCTGACGGATGCCGAACGGAATACGGATGTTTACTCCAATCGTTACGCTGCCCATATCCTGCGCCAGCATCAGTTCAATTCCCTGTGCGCGGCCCGCGGCTGGAAGAATGCCCTGCGCTTGATGGTGGATGATACCTTCCCGCCCGCGGCAAAGATATTGCCGCAATGGGGATTGCGTGCCGAGTATTGGGTCGAGGGGATCGGAGATCAATACGGCACGGACACGAACGAGACCGGCACGTATCTTTATCTGACCACCGACCAGGTCCGCTTTTACCGTATGGAGGCGGTCGAGAATCGAGCCCATGCCGGGGGAGGCGGCTATACCGCGATCCGCTTGCATGGCATCGGAAATGCCGAGCCGCTGCCGCTCGACGAGATCCCGCCCCTGGTCTTCTCCGAGATCATGCGCGACGTGGATATGTTCGTCGGCGTGGCCAGCGTGGGCAACGACCCCAACTGGCTGGACGGCGGCGCGGAGGTGCGCTACCGCGACTACTGGCACAGCTACTCCTTTGGCGAGCTGACCGAGTCCTCCCGGACCCGCAGGCAGGTGCTCGAAACCATCCTGCCCCGCTTGAAGATCGCCGAACGCTGCCAGTTGAGCGACAAGTTCCTGGTCGTGCGCGGCGACATCCGGACTTACAAGATCCATCTGGGCTCCGGCAACATTCTCATGGAGCCGAACGACCAGTACCTCTGCATCGTTCCCTCGCGCCGCAGCGGAGAGACGGGCCGGGACAAGTTGTTCGTCCCCTTCGAAGGCGACCAGACCCTGGCAATCATCCTATCGAAGGCCTTCCTGCTGGCCGATGACCGGAAGATCACCGACCCGACGATCACCCGCCAGATCAAGAGGTGACGTTATACTTGGAGGATGATTTCGTCACACGGAAGTTTCAAAAGAAGGCTCCAATTTATGAGCCTTCTTTTTTGCCTGTTACTGGTTGCATTATTTTCCCCACGAGTTTGGGCACAAATAAAGTATAAAGATAAGATCTATGATCAAACCGATACAATTCCTGCCCGGGAATTTGCCGTAGTCTTTGGCGCGTGGGTCGATGAAGACGGCACGCTCAGCGATGTCACCCGGGAAAGGGTCGAGGCAGGCATTCTGCTGTACAAGTCAGGGAAGGTGGAAAGGCTGTTCCTTTCGGGAGATAACTTCAGCAATCGGCAGGCGGAGGTTATGGCAGACTATGCCATGGAGAAAGGTGTGGACCCTGACGACATCGTGATCGATAAACTTGGGATCGACACCAACGACACCTGCAAACACTTTGCTAAAATAGGCAGAAATGCCATTCTTGTCACACAAAGCTTTCATCTCCTCCGTACAATGTTGATGTGCGAGACGAGCCAGATCGATGTCCTGGGCCTGGCTGCTGACAAGCTGGATATTTTGGGCAGCCGAGGCGACAACCTGTTCCAAATCCATGCGACCCGGGCATGGAGATCGACACGTGAGGCAGCTCTAACCTGGTCCTTCGTGCTCGGAATTTATGACAGATTGTCCACGGAAGCAGAAGTCCTTGAGGAAAGTCAATGAACTCTATTTCAAGCCGAAACTATAAAGATCAAGAGGACTTTCAGATCATGCTCGATCTGATCGCCAGAGTCCGGCCGCCGAAATATCTCAACGATTATCCTGGAAAGGCAGACCTGGAAGAGAACCTTGCCTCGGCGGGCACCCGCGCCAATACGCGGCTGTGGTTCGATCATGACCAGCCTATCGGCTGGGTGCTGGTGGATGAATACAATAACCTGCTGTGGGAGCTCGATCCGGGATATGAGGAGCTGGTTGGTGCACCGGCGATCGCATGGAGCGAAGCCTGCATCCGAAAGAAGCTGGGCAGCGGAGAATTGACGACGCTGGACACAAATTGCAGGGAAGACTACACTGCCCGAATCGCATTTTTGAAACGCCACGGCTTTCGTCAAACCGAAAACACAAACGTCGCAATGGCCCGCGATCTCTCCCAGCCGATCCCTGCCCCCAAACTGCCGCCGGGATTCACGATCCGCCCGCTGGCAGGCCTCCACGAAGCCGAAGCCGTTGCCGCAATGCACCGCGCCGCCTTCGGCACGGACTACATGACGACCGAAAACCGTCTGATCATCATGAACACGGGTGAATATGATCTATCCCTCGACCTGGTTGTTGTTGCACCCGCTGGAACCATCGCTGCAAACTGCATCTGCTCGGTGAATGAAGGGGAAAAAATTGGAAGAACTGATCCGGTTGCGACTCACCCAAAATATCAGGGTATGGGATTGGCCCGCGCCCTCCTGGCCAGGGGTATGCAGGTTCTC
>JBAVVF010000582.1:0-2413 GCA_049697155.1 Anaerolineales bacterium | reverse complement strand
GACTCGGGAAGGCGCGCACCTGCACCTGTGCGGTCTGGACGACATCAAGGAAGGCGAGGTCCGTTTGGATGACGTCGTTGCTCAGTTGAGCGATGACGGGGCCGCGATATTGCTGGTCCACGAGCCGGACTTTGCCGATATGAGCGCGGCAACGGGAAGGTTCGATCTGCAGGTTTCCGGTCACAGCCATGGCGGGCAGATCGTTATCCCCTTTTACGGACCCCCGGTCCTGCCGCGCACAGCGCGCAAATACCCGAGCGGGCTTTACAAGGTTGGAAATATGTTTCAGTACACAAATCGCGGCGTGGGTGTGGATCGATTTCCCATCCGGTTCAACTGTCCGCCGGAAGTAACCTTGTTTATCCTGGATGGGTCCGCCTAGTGCGGGCTTATCCTTTTTTCACCAAATCCCTTTTCCGTCGTGCCAGTGACAGGTCATCAATACGCTTGAGCAGTTTCAAGGCCAGCGGCTGATTCCCCAGCCAGCTGACCAGCGCCGTCTGGATTTTAGCCGGGCCGGCCGGCGGGTCAGGCAAAGTCAGCGCGGGGGAGAAATCCACGGTACGGTCATTGAGCTGGAATGTCGAATGATTCAGACGCTGCACTCTGGCATTCGAATTCAAAAACTCACGCAGAGATTCACGCTGCGCGGGAGTCATCCATTGCGGCAGGTCGGAGGTCGCTTTGAAATTGCAGACCGTCGCCAGGTCCTGCAAAAGCTGTCTCTGCTCTGCTGAAAGAGAATTTCCGCTTTCTACAAAGTAGGCTACATCGGGATCTGTCATGACAAGCGGCTGGAGCCACAGACGATTGACAGTTGTGCGAACGGCATTCCTTGAGCCGGGCGTGGTGGGATTGGAGAGCAGGATCGCGTCGCGCCGGTCTTCCCATTTGCCCGAGACATCCGGCCCGACGCGCAGCGCGTCGCACAGGCCCAAGGATGGCAGAATCGGCGCACCGCAGGTCAGGAAGAAGGCATCGGAGCCCATCGCTTCGCGCATAATCTTGAGCCCGTGGCGATAGGCGGACTCGCGCGACATGTCCGTGTGGCGCCTGCCGGGCAGCGCGCCAGCGTAGAGGAAGTCCAGTTTCAGGTAATCGAATCCCCAGGCGCGGACTTGTTTCATCAGCGCGGCAAGCCATTCGAGGGCGGCGGGGTGGGTTGTGTCCAAAGCGAAGAGTCGTTCCCCCCAATTGAACCCGGCGGAGACAAATCTTCCCCGGGCATCGCGCAGGAACCAGTCGGGGTGTTCGCGGAAAAGACGCGCCGATTCCACTGCGATGAGCGGCGCAAGCCAGAGTCCGGCCCGGCGTCCCGTCGATTTGATCTGCCCGGATAGCGTCTCCATACCGGATGGGAATTTTGGGTTTGGTTCCCAGTCTCCGATGGAGACCTGCCAGCCATCATCGACCTGCAAAACGTCGAACGGTAAATCGCCCAGTCCAGCAAAGACGTGCCCCAGCGTTGCTTCATCGATGGCGGTGTACAGGCTGTACCACGAACACCAGACCCGCGGCGCGGGGCGCTTTGATTTTTGCCCAAGACGTTTGCCAAGTTCATCCGTGTATCTCGCAAAAACAGCTGCTTCCGCGCCGCGCGCGATCAGCCATTCGCCCTCACCGGTCTCGTACTGCCCCTGGAGTTGATCACCCACCAACCTGACGTGCGCATCCAATCCCAGGGCCCCAAGCAGGAGGATGTCATTGTCTGCAATCTCAATGGCCCCGACCCAGGAACTGTGCGGGGATGTTTCAAAGGCGTAAACGGGATCGATCTGCATGGGATGCAGCAGTTTTGGCTGCTGGATGGGCAGGGGAGTCAGGTCGGTCCAGGCCGCGAGTGACCAGGATTGCCATCCGTGGCGGAAAAACCGCCTCGGAGGCTGAGGCAGGCCCAGGCTGAGGGAGGCAGCGCTCAGGATGTGTGAATCGGCTGTTTGGGGCAGGGAATCAAGGGCGCGGTGCGAGGTTGGCATGGATATGATTATCCTGCAAGTAGGGCGGATTGACAATCCGCCCTACTGCTTCGTTGACGGTCAAATTGAATTGTGGCATAATGCCCATCCTAAAGGCAGTGAAGAGAACGAGTAAATCGGCGTAGTTGTCAGCGAGCCTGGTCAGGTGCGAGCAGGTCAACGAAACGATTGAAAATCATCTCAGAGCCGTGAGCCGAAATTGGTCAACTCGTTGGGTAGTTTCATAGTTCGGTAGTTGACTGAAAGTAAGTGAGCCGAGGTTGTTCTTCGTTACCGGAACAGAATGATGAAAACGTCATTCACTGAGAGTCTGTCCATGTGACAGGAAACCGGGTGGTACCGCGGGCTGCGCTCGTCCCTGTTTGGGATGAGCGTTTTTGTTTTAATGACTACGAGACTATTTGACTAGGAAACTAGGAGACCACTATGTTCAAACC
>JBAVVF010000581.1:0-6302 GCA_049697155.1 Anaerolineales bacterium | reverse complement strand
ATCCGGAACAGGTCAGGATTGTTTTTCGCAACTATCCGCTTTCCTTTCACCAGAATGCCGTGGCTGCCGCAGAGGCCGCTTTATGCGCGGGCGACCAGGATGCCTACTGGAAATTCCACAACAAATTGTTCGAGAACAACGCCATCCTGAACAGTCAGGACGGCAGCGTTCTGGGTCTGGGGACCTATAGTCAGTTTGCCCGCGATCTGGGACTGGACCTGAAGGCATTTGAAAAGTGTATGACTGACCATAAGTATAAAGAAGTCATTCTGGATGACATGAACTATGCCGAAAACCTGCCGCCCGACAAGAATGGCGAGAAAGCGGTGGGCGGCACTCCGACCTTCTTCATCAACGAGCATCGCCTGGGCGGTGCCTATCCCATCGAATACTTCCAGCAGATTATCGACGCTGAACTGGCAAAATAAGATTAACCACGAGGGATGAAATGAAAAAGTTTGTGGCTGTCGCCGGAAACATTGGGGTGGGGAAATCCACGCTGGTGGAGATGCTTTGCGTCCGTCTGGGCTGGGAGCCGTTCTTCGAGCCGGTGACCGAGAATCCCTATCTGGCCGATTTCTACGCCGACATGGATACCTGGGCCTTCCACTCCCAGATCTTCTTTCTGACCCACCGGCTGCGCTCGCACTATGACCTGGGCCAGTCTCCCAATTCGGTGGTCCAGGACCGCAGTGTCTACGAGGATGCCGAGATCTTCGCCCAGAACCTGTACCTGCAGGGGCACATTCAATATCGCGATTACCAGACCTACCGCGAACTGTACGAGACGACCATGCGCTTCCTCCCGCCCCCGGACCTGGTCGTGTACCTGCGGGCCTCCGTCCCCACCCTGTTCGACCGCATCTCGCGACGCGGGCGCGCCTACGAGCAGACCATCTCGCCTGACTACCTGCAGGGCTTGAACAACCTGTACGAAACCTGGATCGAAAACTTCGTCCTGTGCCCGGTGCTGGCTGTCCCGGCCGACGACCTGGACTTTGTCTCCCACCCCGGCCACCTGCGCCTGATCACCCAGAAAGTGACCGACAAGCTGACCGGCAAGGAGGAAGTGGTCTTCGAACGGGAAGAGGTGGAACGAGCTGCGGAAGACTAGAAGTGTCGTTGTTCCTTTGGGTGCACTGAATAAACAGAGACTGCCAGTTTGGAACTGGCAGTCTCCTGCATTAAAGATTACTCAGGCGCGATCGCCTGAAGCCGGTCAGGCAGGCTGATCGATCATCAGGGTATGTTGTAGCTCGAATGAAAAATCGGGATCAGGGCGGCTTCCGTCTCACATAAAATTCGCTCTGCCTGAATATAGAGTTCCTGGCGTTCCGCCGGGTCAGAACTGTTTTGGGCACGATAAACCAGCGAATCAAATTCGGAGTTCGAGAACTTGCCGTAATTGTATTCCGAGCCGGAATTGAAGATCTCCCGCAGGAAGTTATCGGGGTCGTTATAGTCTGCCGCCCAGGATAAGCGGAACATTTCAGGCGGGTTCGAGGCAATGCGCTCGCGATAGGCTCCCCAATTCAGGATTTCAACTTTCACCTTGATCCCCAGATGTTCTTCCCACATCCTGACCATTTCATCCGTAATCTTGACATGGAAGCCCGGAGCCCCGTCGCCGCCCACATTAATCAGCAGAGTAACCGCCGGAAATTTGCCTGCGTCCGTGTAGCCTGCCTGAGCCAACAGTTCCTTTGCGCGAACAGGATCAAAGGAGATGCCAACTTCGTTGTACAAGTCTCTACCCAATGTTTCTGACGGCGTAAAACTTGTTGCCGGTTTGGGATCCTTGGCGCCATATTTGGCTGCAATTTCAACGAGGGCTTCCCGGTCAATTGCGGCGGCAAAGGCCTGCCGCACTAAAACACTGTTGAAAGGCGGCTTCGACAGGTTGAAATAGAAATAGTAGACGCCGGGCCGCGCAGAGTTTTCCAGTGGCAGCCAGGGATTGCTTTTGCCAAGCGTATCTACCGGCAAAACAACCGACCCGGGCAGCGGGGTTGGTGTGGGAACCAGCGTAGCAGTTGCAGTTGGTTCAGGTGTAGCTGTGGCAGGGACTGGCGAAGGGGTCGCAGTAGGCGGAACAGGCGTTGCAGCGACACCACAACCCGCTGAAACCAGTACTACTGCAAATGCAAGGAAAACCAACCCAATGGATTTCTTCATAACTTTATCTCCTTTTGATTTGATGGTGCAGCGACGTGACGAACTGGAGATCTGGCAGGGATCTCCATCCAGCAGCCTATATGGGTTTGTACCGATTCTTGCTGATCTGGTTATCATCCCCCTCAAAGCAGAAGACCACCATATTGACATTCATTATAGTTTCCCCAATCACCTGCATACTTTGCATTCCTGATAAATTTCAACATTGTTAATCTGATCCATTCATTATTACCCTATCCATCAGGCTCAAGGCACGCGGCTCTTCTGTCATCCATGCCAATTAAAACAAGAGACTGCCAAGCTGGCAGTCTCCTTTTCAATCTAATCCACAAAGATAGTCCACTTGCCGGGACTGTCCGGCAGGTGCTTTTCGTCGAACCAGCCGAATTCATCCCAGTATTCAGGGCTCCAGATGTTGTGCCCGAACGGGTCGCACTCGGCAAAGGCGAAATCATTCGGGAGTGTATCGGCAATCGGGCACAAGGGCACGACCTCCCCGGAGGTGGGCGGGTTGACAAAGCTCCCGCTCAGCGAGTTCGGCAGGCCGGGGGTCGGGAAACAGTTCTGGTTCCAGTCGTCGAGACCGCCGTTATCGGGCAGGCGGCAGTAGGATTGATCGGGGAAACGGACAACGAAATAATTGTAGGCATCCATCAATTGCCCGTTCGGCTTGAGCAGGCGCACCCCATCGCCGCCGTCGCTGAACAGCAGACCCGTCTGGCTGCCGTAAAAGACGGCGCGCTCACCGGGTCGCAGCACCACCGCTGGGAACCGGAATGGAGTGGAGCCGACATTGACCTCATCATCCAGGCTGTAGCCGCTGAGATTGACATCGATTGTGCCGTGGTTGATGATCTCCACGTATTCATCACCGGTGTTGACCACCCCATCGTTGTTCCAGTCGTGACCGGGGCGCGGCACGAACTCATTGATCGCCACCAGCGGCGGCGGAGGCGGAGGCGCAGGCGTGGCAGTCCGGAAAATGGTGGTCGAGACTTGATGAGACACACTGGCGCTGCTGCGGAGATGGGTTTCATCGCCGATATATGTTGCAGTAAGGGACTTTGTCCCTATTGAAGTGAATCTGACACTGCAGCTCCCCGTAGCTGATGTTCCGGTACCTGTATTGAGAAGGAAATCGCAATTGGTGTTTGCCCCGGTGATGTACACTCGGCCCGTTGGCCTCGATGTAGCACCTGATACCCTGACACTGACACTGACCGTCCCGTTGACCAGCGATGGATTGGGCGTATGCGCGGTGATCGTAGTCGTCGTCGTGACAAGCTCCGGACCGGGCACTCCGCACAAGCTCAGGTCCGAAGTGGAATTTTGAGGATCGCTGGGATCGCCGGGCGGCGTTCTAACTATAAAGTCATTCGCATTGTTATTTGTATCCTGGCAATTATCCGCGCCAAGACCGGGTTTGCGCTCATAGCTTCGATTGGAATCGGGAGCCCCAAAGGGAACCAGGGGTGTACCTTCCTTATAGGCGGAAACACCACTCATACCCACCTGGTCGGCGATGGTGTTGTTGAGTCTTAAGATTGCAATGCCTCCGGCATCCGAGATCGCGGTGCCATATGTGAGATCAGCAGTTATGCTGCCGCTGTAACCGTCCGTGCCGCTTTTGGCGATCAAATAGTGTTGACCGGAGCGCAGTATGGTGAAGGCGGGGATTGTCGCGCGTGTTGTACCCGCCGCACCCGTCTCGGGTGAAGCATTGATTTTCCAGCCGCTGATGTCGATTAAATTGGGGGTCGGGTTATAGAGTTCAATGAACTCATCATTCACCCCGCTTGGACCCCGGGTGCGAAACTCGCTGATCAATACGATCCCGGCCGCCGAGCCGTAGGTAACCGTACTATCACCACCTGTAGGGACCGTACTGGCAAGATTGCTGTTCCCTGCCAGGTCCGTCACCTTATTGGCGGCAATGAATGGGATCAGCGTCCCGGGGCCGCTCACGCCTGTCGCAGAGATCGTGAAGGTCTTGGTGGGATCACTCGGAGAAGCAGTTATGCTCCAGGTCACGCCGGTTGCGGTTCCGGTTTGAGTGATATCACCGGCTGTAAATATCCTTACATCAATGGCTTCTGAGAATACAGCCGTAAACCTGACAGGCAGCGAGGTCGCCGGATCGATCTGACCCGCGGCCTGGTTGAGCATTACGGTCGGGCGAGTAATGTCTGTGAAAGTAACTGTATCGGAGCTAACGCCCAGACTATTCCCATTACCTGCCAAATCATTAACCCGACCTGCTGCAATGGAGGGTATCAGGGTGCCATTTGAGGTCAACGACAGAGCAGACAGGGCAAAGGTTGTGGGATCGAGTGGATCCTGAGTAATTCTCCATGTAATCCCTGTTGCAGTTCCAGTCTGCGTTATATCATTCGCTGTAAAGCTGCTCACATTAATATTTTCATTAAATACCACTGTGAAGTTTACCGGCAGGGTATCTGTAGAGCTAGCCTGGCCAGATGCCCGGGTTATGGTCGCAGTTGGAGGAGTATTATCTACGGTATAAGTTTCATTAGGTGATGGCGTCGTCGTAATATCCAGAGGATTGGGAACTGTGTCTGTATCTTCGATATCAAGTACTGGTGGTGCGCTCAGATTCAGTCCAACCGTTCCATTGAAACTGGCTAAATTGCCGCCAGAGACAGTCACATCATATACACTACCATTTATACGTGTGATTGCTGCAGTACCGGTTGTACCCGTTACAATAAAATCAGTGCTGTCAACATTTGTCACAGCCTCACTAAACGTTACACGGAACTTGAGAGGATTGAGAGCTGTAGTTGTTCTTTCGACAGTCGGATCTTGGCGCACAATAGAGACAACTTGTGGTGCGGCGCCATTATTAATCACGATATCTTTGTTTTCTCCAAGCGAATCGGGCGAGCCTGGAACCGGAAGCGTCAAAATCGCATTACCAAACGCACCTATGATTTCCCCGCCATTTAATGTCAACGCATCGGTTGATACATAATCCAAGTCTGGAGATGTATCGTCCCCTCCAATTGTATAAATGAAGGTTAAAGTATCTGTACCACCACCGGAGTCATAGACCGCGGCTGTATCTGTTACCCCGGTCTCCAGCAACAGCCGTGGTGACCCAGTCACATCCACCGCGGCACTAAACGTGACCTGGATCGGGATAGCCGGACTTGCACTGGAATAGGTCCCATTTGGTGTCGTCGATGTAACATTGGTTACCCCCAAACAGACCAGCGGAGGGCTGTCTACATTCTGCGGATTGCTGGAACCTGCATTCAAAATAAAATCCGCTTGATTATTGTTCGTATCGTTGCAATTCCCCGCACTTCCCCCAACCCTGCGCTCATAGCTCTGCTCACTGGAAGAACTTGACATTTGCGCCAAAGGGCTGCCTTCCAGGTAAGCTGTCGTGGCACACATGCCAACCTGGTCAACTATAGTGGCGCCATTAAGAATAGCCACGCCGCCGTTGTCTGCAATTGACCAGTCACCTGCATCGCGATAATCGGGCTCTGTGGCGCCGGTATACAAGTTCGCGGCTGCCAGGTAATATTGCCCCGGAGCTAACGAAACACCGCCAGGTACTGTATGCAATGGTGTACTGGAAGCTGTACTACAACCAGTTGATTTTTGGATTTTCCATCCACCGATGGGGACTGCGGCATTCGAGGCATTATATAACTCGACGAATTCGTCATTTGCTCCCCCTGGTCCCAGAGTCCTGAATTCACTGATCACCACACCCCTTGTAGTCTGCTCCTGCGGAGCGGCGCGCGCCGGCACATTTTCCGTGCCAGGCAGGGCCGGCCCGCCGCACAGGGCGGCGATCAGCAGGAGGAAGAACAGTCCACGCCAGAAGGATTTTGAATTTTTCATGGAAAAATGCCGCGGGGACGCGAATGGATGTCCCTACGGCATTATAAACCTCCCCGGCAGATTAAGATATAAGATTACACTCGCGGCTCGATGACAAGTTTGATAGCCGTCCGCACCTTGTCTTCGATGGTCACGTTGGCAAACTCAGGGACACAGGCCACGTCGATGCCGTCGTTCTTGAGATATCCGGTCGCCAGTACCAGGGCTTTGACGGCCTGGTTGACCGCTCCGGCCCCGATCGCCTGCACTTC
>JBAVVF010000580.1:0-3208 GCA_049697155.1 Anaerolineales bacterium | reverse complement strand
AGGTAACGATATACTGCGCAAAGTACAGCACACGGTCGAGGTTGCGGCGCGAGATATCGAGCAGCATGCCCAGGTAGGACGGGATGCGGCGCGTGTACCAGATGTGGGCGACCGGCGTGGCCAGCGTAATGTGGCCCATGCGCTCCCGGCGGACCGCCGCGCGGGTTACTTCCACACCACACTTGTCGCAGACGATACCTTTGTAACGGGGGTTCTTGTATTTGCCGCAGTAACACTGCCAGTCACGCTGCGGGCCGAAAATGGCTTCACAGAACAAACCATCTTTTTCAGGGCGAAGGCGGCGATAGTTAATGGTCTCAGGTTTAAGCACCTCACCATATGACCATGACATGATGGTACTGGGGGAGGCTAAGCTAATGCGAAGTGCGGTCAGTCCCTTGGTTTCCACTGGTATTCTCCTCAGAACAGGAAGATTACGTTTTGAGCTTATCTCTGCACAGCGTATAGTCGGCTAGTACGAGAGACAAACAAAGGCAAGCGCTTCGAGAGTTTTCTCTCAAGCGCTTGCGATGTTTTGCTCTGTTTTAATATCCAACGCCTAAATTATACGCAGATTCGAGGGGTGAGTCAAGCCCCGGATGTAAATGTTACATTAGATTCAGGACAGGAGTCCCCTGGCGAAGGCTAAAAAGCCCTGAATATCGTTGAAATTGGTGATCGGCCCCACCGAAACCCGGACGGCCCCCGAGGATTTCCCGTCGATGCAGTGCCGGAAGTCGTCCACGGTCAGGCGGTCTTCGTGACCGGGCTGGGTGAAGCACACGTCCAGCTCCACGCGGGAGATGCCCAGGGCGATCTCCCCCGCGCCGGGGTTGCAGAAACATCCGGTGCGCAGGGAGATATTTGCCTCGTTGGCGCGCTGCTCGATGAAGCGATGGTCCAGGGGCTGGTTGTCCCTATCATAAAAATTGACCGTGACCGCGCCGCCGCGCCTGTCCATGGTCGTGGGGCCGTAGACGCGGACGAGCGGGACGCCGCTGCTGTGCCGCATCTGCGTCAGGTTCTCCAGCAGCCAGCCGGTCAGGGTGTGGACCCGCTGGTGGATGATTTCGTATCCGATCGATTCGATGTGCTTGAGCCCGATCTCGATGGCCGGGATGTTGAGATAGTCGATCGTCCCGTCTTCGAAGGCGGAGGCGCCGTCGGCCAGATAGTATTTATCGCCCTGGACGGAGGCAACCGTGATCGTTCCGCCCGCAAACCAGGGGCGGTGCAGTTTCGCCAACGCGTCCCGGTGGGCGATCAGCGCGCCGAGGCCGGTCGGGTACCCGAACATTTTATAAAAAGATACCGGAACGAAGTCAGGTTTGACGACACTCAAATCCAGCTTGCTGGTGGGGACAAAGGCCGCCGCGTCGAGCAGGACATCCCAGCCGTGCTGGTGAGCTTCGTCGATCCATTCGAGGGGATGCTGCACGGACGAAAAATTCGATTGGGCGGGATAGGCAAAAAGGTTGTGACCTCTCTTCGAAGGCCGCGCCAGCTCGCGGCTGAGCTGGGAAACGTCCACGCGCATATCCGGCAGCGCGACCGGGATGTACGTCACCTCGGCGCCGCGCAGGTGTGCGAACTCGCGAATCCCGTTCACCGAGTTGTGATTGTCGAATGTCAACAGGTAGCGGCCCTTTGGAAAGGGATAGGATTCGCCGACCAGTTTCAACGCGCCGCTGGCATTGGGCGTGAAGATTGCCAGATACTCGTCGGGGTCGGCATTGAAAAAGTTCAGGACATATTCCCGGGCATGTTCCACCAGCTGGGTGGCCGCCTGCGAAGTGGGATTGCTCGAATGCGGATTGCCGAAGACGTGCTCGGCAAGCAGCTTGCTGTGACGGCGCAGCTGCGAGTCGGCATACAGGCCGCCGCCGGTGTAATCGAGATAGATGTGCCCGCCGATGTCGAGGCGCGCATATTCGCTGGCGCGCAGCTCATCGATCGTGTGAGTTGCAGGATAGGCTGGATACGCTTTTACAAAAGTAATAAAGTCCGGATCGGGATTCAGCATGATATACTCCAGCCCAATTTAACCACAGAATCATTGGACTATAATTAGCTTATGCCTAAGATTTGCATCGTACCGCATGTGGACGGACCCGGCGGAGTGACCTCCTTCCGACTGAAATTCGAAAGCGGACTACGCGCCCGCGGCGTGGACGTGACCTACGACCTTTCCGAGCCGGCGGAGGCCGTGCTGGTCCTGGCCGGGACGCGGCGCCTGCTGCGGCTGTGGAAGGCGCGGCGGCGCGGCATGCGCATCGTCCAGCGCCTGGACGGGATCAACTGGGTGCACCGCGTCCGCTGGGCCGGGCTGCGCTACACGATTCGCGCCATCTACGGGAATGCCAACCTGCGGTTCATCCGCGCCCGCCTGGCGGACCATGTGATCTATCAGAGCCAGTTCATCAAACACTGGTGGCAGGACTGGTACCGCCCCGTGCCTGTTCCCGACTCTGTGATCCTCAACGGCGTGGACCTGACCCGTTACACCCCGAGCGGCCTGCACGAACGTCCGTCCAATCACTACCGCCTGCTGGTCGTCGAAGGCAGCATGGCCGGAGCGCAGAACTCGGGGCTGATCCATGCTGCACAGCTGGCCGAAATGCTGTCGAAGAAGTTCAGGATCGAGCTGACGATTGTGGGGCATGTGGATAGACGTTCGAAAAACAGGCTGAGTGAGGAAACTGCCTTTCGGGTTCGCTTCATGGATACGATTACCCGGGAACATATCCCGTGGATGATGCGATCCTCGCACCTGCTCTTCTCGGCGGAGGTCAACCCGCCCTGCCCGAACTCCGTCATCGAGGCGCTGGCCTGCGGATTACCGGTGGTCGGTTTCTATACCGGTTCCCTGCCCGAGCTTGTACAGGGAGATGCCGGTCGGCTCGTGCCCTATGGCGCGGACCAATGGAAGCTGAAGGAGCCGGATATCCCCATGCTGGCCGAGGTCGCCGGGGAAGTGCTGGAGAACCAGTCCCAGTTTCGTAAAGCCGCGCGCGAGCGGGCCGAGCTTGCATTCGGGGTCGGCAAGATGGTCGAGGAATATATCAAGGTACTGTTATAACCTAACCCAAGTTGCTACCAAAGGAAGTTGATGGAACAAGCGAGGACAAAGAGAGCAACCTTGAGCTCAAAGCCTCTGGCCGTGACAGCATGAATCGATTTAGGTAACAAGCGCTCCATGAGACTACCG
>JBAVVF010000579.1:0-5918 GCA_049697155.1 Anaerolineales bacterium | reverse complement strand
AAGATTGGTTGTGCGCCGAATTCCCTTTCTTATCCTTTTCTCATAAACTATGTGTGTGTAAGAAAGGAGAATTCCATGAGCACAATCGCAATCGCAGTGATTTTCCTGATCCGGGTCATCATCCCTGTCAGCGTACTAATCGCCTTCGGTGAGTGGATGCGCCGGCGCGAAGCAAACTACTGGCTCCGTAAGTGAGGTTTTATGGAAACGTTTATGACTTTTCTCGCCCTGCTCTCAGGCGTGTTATTGCGGCTGGCAATTCCGATCCTCGGAACTGCCTTCCTGATCTACTTTCTGCGCAGGCTGGATGAACACTGGCGGGCAGAAACGAACCTTCAGCCGGAACCCCTTCAAAAACTTGACTGCTGGAAGGTCAAAGGCTGTTCTGCCAACCAGCAAAATAATTGTGCCGCGCGGACTTCACCTCTCCCCTGCTGGCAGTTTTATCGCCAGTCGAGTGGCCATTTGCAGGAAGAATGTCTTTCCTGCAAAGTCTTCATCGACGCACCCATTCCTGCATTGAAAATCGAACCAAGGAGAATGTAAAGATATGACCTCTCGAATCCAACGTCTATTGATCGCCATAATGTTTGCCCTGCTTGCGGCAGGCATCACGTTGGTTGTGGCCAGCGCACAGGAAGAGATGTCGCCGCCGGCTCAGTCGTCAACCGACTGCGTTGTCTGTCATACCGAATTCGAGATGACCTGGCAAAGTAGCGCCCACGGCACAGCTGGCAGCGATCCTGTCTTTGTCGCCGAATGGACAAAACAGGGCAAGCCGGGCGCCTGTCTGGTTTGTCATACCACGGGGTTTGATCCCGCGACCGCGACCTTCGAAGCCGACAGCGTGACCTGTGAAGCCTGCCACGGCGAGGCCCCGGCCGATCATCCCAAGAGCCCGATGCCCGTCGACCACACCACGGATCTGTGCGGGCGCTGCCATAGCGACACCCGCTTTGGCTGGCAGGACTGGAAAGTCAGCACGCACTATCAGCGCGGCATGGACTGCGCCACCTGTCATGATCCGCACAGCGCCGCCCTGAAAAAAGTTACCGGACCGCGCCTGGGCGAAAAAATCGATGAAGTTTCCCAGCTGTGCATCAACTGTCACAAGGAATACAGCATGGATTTTTCCTACACGTCGCATCATCAACAGGGAATATCCTGCGTGGACTGCCATGTGAAGCACCTGGAAAATGAGGAACGAACGGCCCATACGGTACCCGATCATTCCTTCAATGCCAGTCTGGCTTCCTGCAACACGTGCCATGCGGAACAAATGCATAGTGCCACACAGACAACCGATACAGCCGCAGCAGCCGCGCCCGTCCCCGGCGAGGTCGAACTCGCCTCGGTCTCCCCGGAACCGGAACCTGTCAGCCCGATGGGCTTCTCGGCCCTGGCCGGCCTGATCGGTCTGGCGGGCGGCATGGTGCTGGCTCCCTGGCTGGAACGCTGGTACCGCCGTGCCGTAAAGCACAACCGCGAGGAAGACAATGAGTGACAAGCGAAGCAGTCCTGTTGAGAAAAACATCAACCGGCGTGAATTCCTGAAACTGACCGCGGTGGGTGTTGCGGTCGCTGCGGGTACACGTGCGGTCACGTCCACACGGGCCTCGAGCGGCACACCCAAAGGCAAACACCAATGGGCCATGGTCATCGACCAGTCCAGGTGCACCGGCTGCAATTACTGCACGCTGGCCTGCCAGGCCCACAACGATGTCAATCCTGAAATCCAGTGGAACAAGGTCATTGAAGATGGGATGGTTGGAGATATGCAGGTCTTCGTACCGCGCCCCTGTATGCACTGCGAAAAGGCACCCTGCGTGGAAGTCTGCCCGGTCAAAGCCTCCTACTATCGTGATGATGGCATCGTAATGATGGACTATGACCGCTGCATCGGCTGCCGGTACTGCCAGGTGGCCTGCCCGTACGATGCCCGCTCCTTCAACTGGGACAAATTCACCGGTGAAAATCCCGCCGTGCCCGAATGGGGTACGCCCAAAGTCGCGCGGCGTCCGCGCGGCGTGCCGGAAAAATGCTCCTTCTGCTACCAGACCATCGACCGCGGTCTTGCCCTGGGACTCACCCCCGGCATCGACAGGGAAGCGACCCCGGCCTGTGTGAACGTCTGCCCGACCGGGGCACGCCTGTTCGGCGACTTGAACGATCCCGAGTCAATTGTGAGCAAGGCCCTGCACGAAAACCCATCCTATCGGCTGCGCGAAAACCTGGGCACAGGACCGCGCGTCTACTACCTCCCGGCTGTCCCTGAGAAAAAGGAGGAGGTGTAGCCATGGCTAAAACCTTACGCTCCAAGCTCGTCATCACCCCCTGGCTGATCTGGCTCGGACTCCTCGGCCTAATCCTGCTGGGTGGTCTGGTGGCTGGCATCCTGGTCTTCTGGAAGGGGTTGGGGATCACCAATCTAACCGACCTCGTGCCGTGGGGTTTGTGGATCACCATCGATCTGTCTTCCATTGCATTGGCAGCAGGTGCATTCAGCTTATGTGCGGGAGTATATCTCTTCGGTCTGAAACGCTACCAGCCGATCGCCCGGACTGCCACGTTCGTGGGCTTGATTGGCTACACGATGGCCATGCTGGCGCTGATCCTCGATATCGGCAAACCGGAGCGCTTCTGGAAGGCAGTGGTTTATTGGAATACTCATTCCCTGATGTGGGAAGTGACCATGTGTGTGGTCCTCTACCTCACCGTGCTTGTCTTCGAAACCCTGCCCATTATCGCCAACTTCGAATGGCTGCGCAGCCGCTTCCCCCGCATCACGACCATGATGGAACGCGTTCATCATTATGCCCCTTTCCTGGCCATTGTCGGTCTGGGGCTGTCGAGTTTGCATCAATCCTCACTGGGTGCAGTCTACGGCGTGGTGAAAGCGCGTCCGTTCTGGTTCAAGCCCGAGATGTCCGTGCTGTTCATGTTCTCGGCCATTGTCGGAGGCATTTCACTCACGCTCTTTGCGTCCATGCTGGCATCCCGCCTGACGAACAAGGCCAGGGTGAACGATGCCCTGATCGAACGCGTGGCCCATTTCGTCGGCTATCTGCTGATCGGATATTTCTACTTCCGAGCCTGGGATTGGCTCTCCATGACGTACACCTACGATCCCGGTCGCAGTGAAGGCTTGAACCTGATCACAAAGGGTCCGCTGGCCTTCAATTTCTGGATCGGCGAAATGCTGCTGGGAATGATCGTGCCGATGGTCCTGCTGTTGTACAAGCCGACACGCATTAACCCCTTCTGGCGCATGATCGCCCTGCTGCTTGTCGCGGCCGGCGTGGTTGCCTTCCGCTGGGACACGAACATCGCCGGGCTCCTGGTGGTAATGCCGTACATCCCGGGTCAGGTCATCGCATACACCAGCTACCGTCCATCACTGATCGAGATTATGGCAGGTGCTGCGATCATCGCCTACGGTCTGACGGCCTTCTCCCTCGGCGTGAAATACCTGCGGGTGGTGGATCATTCCCGGGTGGAAGAGGAGCATGCGAAGGTCAAGGTGGAGGTGGGTGAAGCAGCTATCGTTTAGGGTTGGACAGGCAGGTATAAAGTAGACAAGTACACAGGTAGACAGGGTGTGAATCCTGCTTTACCTGTGTACTTTGTTTACCTGTCTACTTCAACAGATCCTCGGCAGCATTTCGCCGGGCAGCATATCCACCAGGCGCGTTCCCCCGATCGCCGTCTTCAATCTGACCTGCGGTTTTCCACTCCCAGTCACTTTCCCAATCATCACTGCATCTTCCCCGTATTTTGTTTTCTTCATTACATCCAGGACTTTCTGCGCGTCGCTCTCCTTGACGAAGGCGACCAGCTTCCCCTCATTCGCAACATACAAAGGATCAAATCCGAGCATTTCACAGGCGGCTCTCACGGCAGGCTTGATCGGCAAAGCCTGTTCGTTGATCTCGATTGTCACGCTGGATTGTTCGGAGATCTCGACCAGGGAGGTCGCCAGTCCGCCGCGGGTCGGGTCGCGCAGCACATGGACCTCCCCCGCCCCGAGCATGGCCTGCACGAGATGATTCAGCGGGGCAACGTCGCTTTCGAGAGTTGTTTCAAAACCCAAACTTTCGCGGGCAGACAATACTGCGATGCCGTGATCGCCGATCGTTCCGGAAACAACGATCACATCGCCTTCCCTGGCATTCGCTCCAGAGATACTTACCCCCTCCGCAATCTTCCCAATCCCAGAAGTGTTGATGAACAATTTGTCCGCGCCACCTTTTTGCACGACCTTCGTATCGCCTGCAGCAATGTAAACCCCTGCTTCCCGGGCTGCCTCTTTTATCGAAGCAACCACGCGCTGCAGGATATCGAAGGATAATCCTTCTTCGATCACAAAGCCGCAGGTCAGCGCGGCCGGCCGGGCCCCGACCATCGCAAGGTCATTAACCGTGCCGCAGATTGCCAGGCGCCCGATGTCGCCGCCGGGGAAAAAGAGTGGCGAGACAACGTGCGAGTCAGTGGTGAGGGCGAAGCGCCGGCCATCCATCGTCAGGACGGCAGAGTCGTCCAGGGCGCGCGGGGCGGCCTGCCCCAACTCGGGGAGGAAAAGCCGGTTGAGCAGGTCGCGGCTCAGGGTCCCGCCTGAACCGTGTCCCAGCACCACCGTATCCGTCGGGCGGATCGGCACCGGGCAGGTATATCCTTCGAAATTGGGTTCATCCATGGATCACATCCGATGATATTTGTAATAGGCCGCGCAGGCGCCCTCGGCCGAGACCATCGGCGCGCCAAGCGGAGTTGCCGGCGTGCACTCCCTGCCAAACACAGCACATTGCAGGGGCTTGTTCAAGCCTTGCATAATCTTGCCCGCGATGCAAAGCGATGATTCCTGGGTAAAGATATTCTCCACGTCGAACCGTCTTTCCGCATCGAGTTCCCGGAAGGCCGGGCTCAAGCCCCAGCCGCTTTTGGGGATGACGCCGATGCCGCGCCATTTCCGGTCGACGGACTCGAAGACGGTGCGGATCGCCCTTTGAGCGGATTCGTTCCCCGCGAGCCTGACGGCCCGCTGATACTGATTCTCGGCCACCGCGCGCCCCGACTCGAGCTGCCGGACTGCCGCGAGCAGACCGTTCAGCAGATCGACCGGCTCGAAGCCGGTGACCACGATCGGCACATGATATTTCTCAGCCAGGGGCGGATACTCATGGAATCCCATCACCGCGCAGACGTGTCCCGCAGCCAGAAAGGCCTGGACGCGGTTCGACTTCGAACTGAGGATGGCATCCATCGCGGGCGGCACACGGACGTGCGAAACCAGCACGGAGAAGTTTTTGATGTTCCTGTTTTTGGCTTGCAGTACGGCCATGGCATTGGCTGGCGCGGTGGTCTCAAAACCGATCGCAAAGAAGACGACCTGCTTCCCTGGGTTTGCCACGGCAATTTGCACGGCTTCCAGCGGTGAATAGACGACGCGCACATCGCCTCCCTGCGCGCGGACGGCGAAAAGATCGTTCTTCGAGCCGGGCACGCGCAGCATATCACCGTAGGAAGTGAAGATGACGCCGGGCTGCGCCGCGATGGCAATGGCGCGGTCGATTTGTTCGAGAGGGGTAACACAGACCGGGCAGCCGGGTCCATGCACGAGCTCAATCTGGGGCGGAAGCATCCCATCCAGGCCGTGCTGGAGGAAGGCATGCGTCTGTCCCCCGCAGATTTCCATGACCACCCAGTTCCTTGTTAGAGCGGATTCGATTTCGCGCAGCAGGGATTTTACTTTTGCAGGGTCGCGGTACTCGTCAAGGTATTTCATTCTCGAAATCTGTCACTTCCTTGATCAACTTTAAAGTTTCCTGCGCTGCCTCTGCGTCCATTAAGCTGATCGCAAACCCAACGTGGACCAACGCATAATCTCCCACTCTTGCTTCCGGGGTGTATGCCAGACAGGC
>JBAVVF010000578.1:0-7093 GCA_049697155.1 Anaerolineales bacterium | reverse complement strand
GGCTTGGACTGGGCATTTATGCAGCCATAATGCGGTTGGAGCTTTTGAAAAGCCACATCGGTGAGAAGCGTTCCGCCGGCTCCATTGTTTCTGGAAACCATTCATCTCTATTCGCGCGATTTTCTGTGACGGTTCTTTCTTATAGAACCGTCTTTTCTTTTTCCGGCTCCATTTGTGGATGATGTGAACAGACTGACCAAGGTCTTTCGCTCATATTGATTTACCCTGTTTTATCCAAAGTAAAAGATTTGTTCATGGAGGTTTTTTTAGTTATGTGCAGGATCGTTCAATTAAGTTTGTTGGAAGAAAAACTTTTGATTCAAGGAGGTTTGTAGCCATGCATGGGATTGTAAATTCAAGTTTGCAGTACCGATTTCTGGTAATCGTTATTGCCGTTGTGCTGTTGGCTTCCGGCTTTAACCAGCTTCGCAGCATGCCGGTGGACGTTCTGCCGGAGTTCTCCCCAACCTATGTGGAGATTCAGACCGAAGCCCCCGGGCTTTCCGCCCAGGAAGTCGAGGACATCGTTACCGTTTCATTGGAACAGAGCATGCTGGCCGGGGTACCCTGGCTGGAGTCGATTCGCTCCAAGTCGATGCCCGGGCTTTCCTCGATCTTTCTCTATTTTGAGCCCGGCACTGATCTCAACCGGGCCAGACAGCTGGTCGGCGAGCGCATCGCGCTGTCCGCGGTGCTGCTGCCGTCTGTTTCCAAGAAACCTGTGATGATCCAGCCCTTGTCATCGGCAAATCGTTTTATGATCGTTGGGCTCTCTGCCGAGGATATATCCCTGGTGGATCTCTCGGTGCTTGCCCGCTGGACCATTGCGCCGCGCTTGATGGGTGTCCCGGGTGTTGCGCATGTCGCGATCTGGGGACAGCGGGACCGCCAACTCCAGGTGCTTGTAGATCCACAGCAACTGCAGGACAAGGGTGTTTCACTGGACCAGGTCATCAGCACGACCGGGAACGCTTTATGGGTCTCGCCCCTGACCTTCCTGGAAGCATCGTCACCTGGCACAGGCGGGTTCATTGATACCCCCAACCAACGTCTCTCGGTCTGGCATGTTTTGCCAATCTCATCGGCTGAGGAGCTTGGACAAGTATCCGTTGAAGGAACAGAGGGAGTGCTTCTGAAAGACGTGGCACAGGTTGTGGAAAATCATCAGCCGCTGATCGGCGATGCGGTCATTAATGACAAACCCAACCTGCTGCTGGTCATCGAGAAATTACCGGGAGTGAACACACTGGAAGTGACACGCAATGTGGATACCGCTCTGGCTGCATTACAACCCGGTCTGCCGGGCGTCCAGTTTGATGCGAGTATCTTCCGGCCTGCAACCTTCATCGAGATGGCGATAGCCAATCTCACCCAGGCACTGGTCATAGGCGCGATACTCATGGTCCTTATGCTGGGCATCTTCCTGTACGGGTGGCGGACAGCCCTGATCAGCCTGGTGGCCATTCTGACATCCCTGGCTGCGGCATTGACTGTGCTATATCTGAGGGGTGCTACCCTCAACTCGATGGTTATTGCAGGTTTGGTGGTTGCCCTGGGTCTCATCATCGATGAAGCTGTCGTTGACATCCAAAATATCGTGCAGCGTCTGCGCCAGAATCGTGAAGAAAACGGCGGACTCGTATCAACAAGAAGTGTTATTCAGGCAGCTTCCGCTGAGATGCGCGGCGGACTCTTCTTCGCCACCCTGATCACCCTGCTGGCCGCTGTGCCTCTATTCTTCCTGGATGGCATGTTTGGTGAAATCTTCCGTGTGATGGTGACCTCTTACGCGCTTGCAGTATTGGCTGCAATGGTTACAGCGCTGGTCATCACACCCGCTTTAAGCTTTGTCTTTTTATCCGGCAAGGGGCTTGAGCTGCGCGAATCCCCGCTGGTCGCGCGTTTGCAGCGCAGTTACCGGGGAACGCTGGCACGCATGGTCAACGGCGCAGGGTTGGCACATGTTGCCCTGGTCGTGCTGATTGTGGCCGGGATTGCCGCGGCGCCGTTTATCAATCGCGAGCAGATGCTGCCCTCCTTCCGTGAACCCTACCTGACCATCAAGGTGGAAGGCGCGCCGGGTACTTCCCATCTGGAAATGAACCGCGTGATGACACGGATGGGCAGTGAATTGCGTTCCGTTTCGGGTGTTACGAATGTAGGTTCCCACGTGGGGCGCGCCGAGTTTGGCGACCAGGTGGTGAATGTCAATTCCGGCGAGCTATGGGTCACGCTTGACCCCAGGGCGGACTATGATGCAACCCTTGCTGCCGTTGAGGCGGTGGCGAATGGTTATGCTGGAATCGTTCGCGACGTACGCACCTACACCCAGCAGACCATCAGCCAGCCTCAAAATCTGGATCCCAACAGCGATATCACCGTACGTGTGTATGGTGAAGACATGAATGTCCTGCGCGCGGAAGCAGCCAGAGTGGAAAAGGCATTGGCAGAAGTCAGCGGCGTGACGAGTGTCCGTCCAATCCTTCCCATACAGGAACCCACCCTGGAGATCAAAGTGGATCTCACAACCGCGCAAACGCACGGGATCAAACCGGGTGATGTGCGCCGGGCCGCTGCCACACTGATATCCGGCATCCTGGTCGGTAACCTGTTCGAAGAGCAGAAGATCTTTGACGTGGTGGTGTGGGGGAAGCCTGAACTTCGTAACAGTATTAGCGATGTCAGCAATTTGATGATCCCCAAACCGGATGGCAGTCTGATTCGATTGGGAGATGTGGCCGACGTACGGGTTGTGCCCGCCGATACGGTCATCAACCACGAGGGCATATCCGCCTACCTGGATCTGAGTATCACGGTAGAGGGTCGCAGCATCACTGCCGTGGCCAACGATGTGAACGGGGTTGTCCATGGACTCGCATACCCTGTGGAATACCACGCGGAAGTGTTGACCAATCATACCCAGCGTCAGGCGACACAGCAGCGTCTGCTCATCGCCGCGATCGTCGCTGTAATCGGGATGTACCTGCTCCTGCAGGCCTCCGTCAAAAGCTGGAGTATGGCCTTCGCCACATTCCTACTGCTGCTGGCGGCTCTGGCAGGCGGTGTGCTGACGGCATTTCTAATGAACGGTACGCTCTCGGTTGCGGCCCTTTTTGGATTGCTGGCGGTATTGGGCATTGCGGCGCGCAATGCGATCGCACTGATCCATCATTATCAACGCCTCGAAACGGAAAAAGGCCAGAGCTTTGGGTCAGAACTGATCCTGCGCGGCTCCGCAGACAGAGTTGCCCCAACCGTGATGACCACTTTGACGACAGCACTGGCGCTTCTGCCCTTTGTGTTCCTGGGTAACCTTGCCGGGTTCGAGATCGTGCGCCCGATGGCCATCATCATCGCAGGTGGGCTGACCGTTTCGACCCTGCTCAATTTGTTCGCCCTGCCGGCACTCTACATGCGCTACGGCGCCAGCCGCGAAGTCGACCTTGAATTGCACCTGGTTCCGGGCGCCGTGGCAACCGACTAATTACTGGCAAACTAGGAGATTGAAAATGAAACGCATAAATCATTTGGTTATGATCATATTGTTTGCCGGACTTCTGCTTTCGGCATGTGGGGGGCAGATACCGGTGACGGGAGATAAGGTGGCGCCATCCAGTCTCGAAGCCATCGAGGGAACAGATCTGAGCCGTGTCATTCTGACGGAGAAGTCCGCGGAACGGATCGGCGTCGAGACCGTCCCAGGGAGCGGACGGGTCGTCCCCTACTCGGCCGTGATCTATGACATCGAAGGCAATACCTGGGTTTATACAAACCCGGCGCCTCTGACCTATGTCCGGGCGCCCATTGTCATCAGCCGGATCGAGGGCGATCAGGCATTCCTGTCCCAGGCCCTGGAGACTGACGATCCCATTGTAACGATGGGGGTTATTGAGATCTACGGCGCCGAAACCGGGGTTTCGAAGTAACCGCACCAGGAGGTTTCCCATGCAGTGGATAGTTGCAACAAGTTTACGTTATCGCTACCTGGTGGTCTTTCTGGCTGCGGTGCTGATGATCTTCGGGATCACCCGGCTGAGAGGCTCGGCGGTAGATGTCTTTCCTGAGTTTGCCCCTCCCAGGGTGGAGGTCCAGACTCTCTCCGTAGGTCTTTCCGCCTCCGCAGTGGAAGAATTGATCACTGTACCTTTGGAACAGGCCCTCAACGGAGTGCCGGGACTGGATGTCATGCGCTCCAGGTCGGTGACCGACCTTTCGGATATCGTGATGATCTTCAAACCCGGTACAGACGTTATCCTGGCACGGCAGCTGGTACAGGAACGTCTCGCGGCCGTCTATAGTACCCTGCCAAGCTGGGCGGCTCCGCCTCACATCATTCAACCATTGTCGTCAACCAGCCGCGCCATGAAGATCGGCATTTATTCCGACGAGTACAGTCAGCGTGAGCTCTCCCTGATCGCTTACTGGAAGATCCGCGCCCGCCTGTTGAAAGTCCCCGGCGTGGCGAATGTACCCATCTGGGGCGAACAGAGGCAGATCGCGGCCGTGCACCTTGACCAGGAAAAGTTGGCAGCCTACGGCATTCCGCTCGATGAGGTCATGACTGTGATGGCCGACTCCCTGGATGCGGGGCTGTTAAAGTTCTCCAATGGAGCCATCGTCGGCTCAGGTGGGTACATTGATACACCCAACCAGCGAATCGGGATTCGCTCGGTTCTGCCTATTGTTACACCGGAAGAACTTGCCGTTGTGCCCATCAATGATCGCAGGAAGCCCGACGGTTCGCCGTTGACCCTGGGGGATCTGGGCGATGTCGTCTGGGATCACCTGCCCATGGTGGGAGACGCGGTCATCAACGACGGTGAAGGCCTGATGATGATCGTGGAAAAGCTTCCCTGGGCAAACACCCTGGATGTGTCACGCGGTGTGGAAGATGCCATCGAAGAGATGCGCCCCGGGCTTCAGGGTATTAACATCGACACGACCATCTTCCGCCCGGCAACCTTCATCGAAACATCTATCAGCAACCTTACGGAGTCCCTGCTGATTGGCGCCGTCCTCGTGATCATCGTGCTGCTGTTCTTCCTGTACGAGTGGCGCGTCGCTTTGATCAGCGCGACGATCATCCCCCTGTCGCTCATGGCCTCCCTGCTTGTGCTTAACTTGCGCGGCGTGCCGATCAACGTGATGACGCTGGCAGGTCTGGCGATCGCGATTGGGGCTGTGGTCGACGACGCCATTGTGGACGTCGAAAATGTGGTGCGGCGCCTCCGACGGCTTCGCCAGGAGGGCAGTACCCAGTCGACGGCGAGGATTGTCATGGAGGCTTCATTAGAAGTACGCGGCACGATCATTTATGCCTCGTTGATCGAGATCATGGCGTTGATGCCCGTCTTCTTCCTGGATGGCCTGTCAGGCGCATTCTTCCGGCCGCTTGCCACGGCATACGTGGTGGCTGGGTTGGTTTCTCCATTCATCGCCATGACGGTCACGCCTGCGTTGATCTATATCCTGCTGTCCAATGCTCCGATCGAGCAGCGCACCTCTCCCGTCGTCCCGTGGCTGCACCGTGTCTATGACCGCGTGCTCGGACGGAGCCTGCGCACACCCGCCATTTCCTACAGCACGGCGGGCGTCATCGTGATGGCCGGGATTTTTGTTTTTCCATTCCTTGGGCAGGAATTGCTGCCTTCGTTCAAGGAGCGTGATTTCCTGATGCACTGGATCCTCAAGCCAGGCAGTTCCCAGCCGGAGATGTGGCGCATCACGGCCGAGTCCTGTCGGGAACTCATGACCATCCCGGGTGTGCGCAACTGCGGCTCCCATATCGGGCAGGCCAAAAATGCCGATGAACCCTATGGTATCTATTTCACCGAGAACTGGATCAGCGTTGACCCGGCGGTGGATTACGACAAAACACTGGCGGCCGTTCAGGAAGTAGTGGATGGCTATCCCGGGCTGGTACGCGACGTGCAAACGTACCTGAAGGAAAGGATTCGCGAGGTCCTGACGGGCTCGAGCGATACGGTGGTCATCCGCATCTACGGACAGGACCTGCACGAACTCGATCACAAGGCGGACGAGGTGCGGGCCGCCCTGGAAGGTATCCCTGGAATCGTGGATCTGAAAAAGGAACTCCACATGGAACAGCCCCAGATCGAGGTCGAAGTGGACCTTGCCAAAGCCCAGGAGTATGGGCTCAAGCCGGGCGATGTCCGCCGGGCCTCTTCATTCCTGGTCCAGGGCGAAGAAATCGGCGACCTGTTCTTCGGTGCAAAGATCTACGGTGTAAATGTGTGGACACCACCGGCGGCGCGCGACAGCCTGAGCGATATTGAAAACCTATGGATCGATACCCCGGCCGGCGGCCGTGTCCGCCTGAAGGATGTGGCCGATGTTCGCATCGGCGCGGTTCCAAACGTCATCGCACGTGAGGACCAGTCTCGCAAGATCGATGTTTCTGCCAACGTGAAGGACCGCGATCTGGGCTCGGTTGCAGAAGATGTTGAGGCGGCTGTGCAAAAGATCGACATGCCGGTGGGTTACCATGCAGAGGTGCTGGGTGAGTTTCAAGAGCGCGAAGCTGCTCAAAGCAAATTGCTGCTCGCCGGTTCCATCGCAGTGCTCGCGATCTTCTTCCTTTTGTTCACGTCCTTCAACAACTGGCGCATGACGTTCCTGACTTTCTTCACCCTGCCCTGGGCGCTGGTCGGTGGAGCACTGGCAGCCTATGTGAGCAGCGGGATCATCTCGCTTGGATCGATGGTCGGACTGCTCACCATCCTGGGAATTGCCACTCGCAACGGCATCATGATGATCAGCCACTTCCAGCACCTGGAGGAGCAGGAAGGTGAAGCCTTTGGGCCAGAGCTTGTCATGCGCGGCGCGAAAGAGAGAATTGCCCCAATCATGATGACTGCATTGACCACCGGGCTGGCGCTCCTGCCCCTGGTACTCGCCGGCGATATCCCCGGTCAGGAGATCGAATATCCCATGGCAATCGTCATTCTGGGCGGACTGATCACCTCGACCCTGCTCAACCTGCTGGTCGTGCCGACCCTGTATCTCAAGTTCGGCAAGTTAAGAGAGATGGTTGCTGCAACGGACTAGACTGTAGCAGCATATGAAAACAAAA
>JBAVVF010000577.1:0-2393 GCA_049697155.1 Anaerolineales bacterium | reverse complement strand
GCGCTACAGCCTGCTCGATTACGTCATCAACTACTTCCGTCTGTTCGGGAACACGATTGCGCTTCCGCTGGGGTTCGCCGCAGAGAGCCGCGCCCAGCCGTCGGGGAGTGAGATGGCAAAGCCAGGCGGCAGCCGGTTCTGGCCGGTCGTGCGCGGGATCGTCATTGCCCTGCCGGTGGTCGCCATCTTTGCGTCTTTGCTTTCCTCGGCGGATCCGATCTTCGCCGAACGGTTCGAAGATTTCGTTGATGTGTTTAGAATCGATAACCTACCCGAATATATTTTCAGGCTGGTGCTGATCCTGGCGGCGGCCTACACCCTGGCCGGGACGTTCCTGCACGCTGCTCAAAAGTCCGGGGAGAAAGTGGAAGAGAAAAGCCGGGTGGCGGCTTTCCTCGGCTTCACCGAATCGACGATCGTGCTCGGAAGCGTGGTCGCCCTGTTTGTAGCATTTGTCGTCGTTCAATTCCAGTACTTCTTTGGCGGGCAGGCGAACATCAGTATCGAAGGTTATACATATTCCGAATATGCGCGCAAGGGCTTCGGAGAGCTGGTTACGGTGGCGTTCTTCAGCCTGCTCCTGCTGCTCGGGCTGGGCGCCATCACGCGCCGCGAGACTGAAAATCAGCGGCGGACCTTCTCCACCCTGGGTATTGCCCTGGTGGGACTGGTCATCGTGATGCTGATCGCGGCGTTCCAGCGCCTGGTTTTGTATGAAATGGCTTACGGGTTCTCGCGCCTGCGCACCTACACCCATGTCTTCATGATCTGGCTGGGACTGCTCCTGGTGGCGGTGGTCGTCCTCGAAGTGCTGCACCGCGAGCGCGCCGCCGGGTTGGGCATGGTCCTGGCTGCGCTTGGGTTTGTGATCTCGCTCAGCGTCCTGAACGTGGACGCCTTTATTGTGAGACAGAACGTTCAACGCGAACTGCGCGGCAGCGGCAAGGAGACCGCCGGACAGCGCGGCATCGATCTGGATGCCGGATACTTCCTGGATCTTTCCGAGGACGCCATCCCGCCGCTGGTCGAGGCGTTCCAGTCCAAATCCATGCCAGTTGCGGTGAAGGAAAAGGTCGGAGCGGCGCTGGTCTGCATGCAGTATGAAGATGAACAGGATGGGCGCGATTATCCCTGGCAGTCCTTCCACTTCTCGCGGCTGAATGCGGAGACCGCCATGGAACAGGTCAACAAGCCGCTGGATGCCTACAAGATCGTCACTGACGAGCGCTCAACCAGAGTGGAAACGCCGGGCGGGGAGGAATTTCCCTGCTACCAATCTTATTATGATTAGATAAACTAGTTTCCGGTGCAAAACCAGCTCACGCCGCCGTCTCGAAGATCCCGCGTACTCGCGGGACCGGCGGCGATCACCCGGTACACCTGCGCCGGTGACGGCGCAGGGAGCCCTTTTGCACCAGAAACTATCTTAAGTTTTTTCCAGCTCCATCTGTAATAATTTCCCGCTTTTAATTGTTTCGATAAACTGGTTCATGAAACGTGATGCCGGCGCTCCGTCAACAATATTATGGTCAAAGGAGACCGTTAGACAAAGGTGTTCTCTCGAAACAAAGCATCCTTCAACTTCAACAACCTTTCTGCTGATACTCCCAATTGTAACCAGAACGGTTGCGCTTCCGTGAGGAATAAACCAGATCGCTTCTTTACTGAACATTCCGACCGCGGTGACAGCCACCTTCCCGTAACGTTCGGCCATTTGGATGTTCTTTTCCGCGATCCGAATGAATGTTTTAAGCAGGAAATTGGGGATTAGCCGTATCCAGGTTTGATCGGATAGACTTCCCAGCTTATCGCTTTGCTGTTTTTTGGCTGCCCTGATTTCGTTATGTATTTGACGGAGGGTTTTTGACTGGGCTTGTTTTATTCCCACCGGTTCAGGTACTTTTTCCCCGGCAATCTCTCTTTCTATTAACACGCTGATCGTAACATCATCAAGAATAATAAGCTTCTTCCCCTTTATAAAAGAGTTTAGTTGAGGATGTTCCCTGATTACTTGTGCCAGACATGTAACAACATATGCTGTTAATGATAGTTTTTCTCCCGTTCCTTCAAAATGATCCCTGATCAGACGGCGTGGTTCAGTAATGTCAACTTCCGTAAAACTGTGGATTGCATTTTTCTCGCGGGTGACGGAAGCAGAAGCTATCACGGCTTGTCGATTGATACTGAGGGGCAGACTTTTATATCCAATTTTATTTTTCATATTGATCTTCACCTATGAACCGGCCGGCGGACCTGCTTTATGTTTTGCCCAACGGCATGTGCTGCCCGGCGGTATGCCAGGGTCGGTACTTTTTTATGCATCATGCCAAAAGCTCGGAGTCGACCTTGCGGCTCACTCAAGTATCTTCCAGAAAGAATCCTTGCGGATGACC
>JBAVVF010000576.1:0-27561 GCA_049697155.1 Anaerolineales bacterium | reverse complement strand
CCGGCCACCCGTCCGGGAATCACCCAGGATGGGCTATCGTAATACGATTGCTTCATCCCCAGGGGTTCAAATATACTTTGCCGGATGAATTGTTCGTAGGATTGACCGGACACCTGTTCAATAATGGCTCCCAGCAGGATATAGCCCGAGTTGTTGTAGGCCCAGCGCTTTCCCGGCGCGGACTCCATGGGCTGATACTTGAAAAAGTCGATCAATTCCTGAACGGTGAAATCCTTTCTCCATAAAGACGGCCACTCCGGCATGGCGGTATAGCTCTTGATGCCGGAAGTATGCGTCAGGAGATGCTCAATCGTGATCAGGTGGTCGTGAGTGGGATAGTCGGGTAGAAACCTGGAAATCGAGTCGTCCAGAGCCAGTTTGCCCTGTTCGGCCAGCATGAGGATTGCCACCGCAGTGAATTGCTTCGTAAGCGAGCCCAGGCGGAAGACCATATCGGGCCCGATCGGCACCCCCAATTCGAGATTGGCCATACCCTGGCCTGTGCGGAAAACGATCTTTCCATCCCTAACTGCGATTACTGCGACCCCCGGTTCGGTCGGCTGATAGGATTCCTTTACCCAGTTATCTATCGTCTCGATCAGGAGATTGTCAGGTTGCATACGTGGCTCCTACAATGATGGTTGACCTGGCAGCATCGGCAAGTGCCCAATGAATACACTCGTGCAGACTCCCAGTAACACTTTAGAGAGTGTTTCTTAATTCACCACAAAGGACACGAAGAGCACAGAGGCTTGCTTTCTGAATGGCAAATTTCGTGACGCCGCGCCAAGCCGCGGCAGTCCGTGAAATCCGTGGCTTTCATTGACCCGCGGATTCTTCAACAAGCCCATCGCCGATGTTCAAAATCCTCTCCCGGCTCCAAATCCACGACCTGATCGTGGATTTCCCAGGCCAGCTTCCCAGCGCACCCGCTCTCGGTTTTAGCCAGGTTGCAGGATAACCACCCGCCGCTTCCCGACCTGGAACTGTTCGATACGCTGGTAGGCTTCGTGCGCGGCCTTCTGCTGCTTGTCGGATGTAATTGCGACAATACTCGCGGGAGAAAGTATCCCGAGGAGCGTGTCGAGCATGGAATGCATGGGGTCTTTCAGCTCGCTGCCCTGCGCATCCAGCCAGCGGGAATGCTGTCCGTAGGGAACATCGGTAAAGACGATATCCACGGAGTGAGGCGGGATGTTGAGCGACATTGTCCGGCTGTCGACCGCACTGGACTGGAAGACGCGTGCCTCGATCAGATGCTTCCCGGCGGAGATTTTCTCCTTTAGAGCGAGAGCACTCTTTAGAGCATCCCTGTGCGAGTCCTTGCCGTACTGCTCGAGCATGTCCGAGATTTCGGCAGTGCGGTTCTCCAACCCTTCCGTGCTGAGCAATCCGAGGTTCCTCTTCGCCAGGGCGACGGCTTTCTCCTCGATATCCGAGGCGATGATCTCGCGGATGTCCTCGCCGTGCAGATACGCCAGCACGCTGAGCTGATACGCCGCGCCGCAGCAGGGATCGTACAAGGCGACCGGAGTCGAGACCTGGCGGTGTGCGACGCAGCGCTGGAAGATCTCGCTCGCCAGCCGGACCGGGAACGCCGGATGTCCCGGCAGGCTGTAAAACACCCGTCCGCTGGAAAGGTCGGAATAGTCGGCTTGTTCGGCAGTGTATTTGTATTGCATAACAATCCATCTCAAAATAAATTCGTCATTGCGAGGAGTGGCGCCTCGCGCTGAGCGGAGGGTCTAGTAACCCGCCGGGCGTATCGAGACCCGAAGTCGAAGCGGCGTCACGACGAAGCAATCTCTCATTGAATTCTGGGGCGAATTTGATATGAGATTGCTTCGCTTCGCAGGGCAACGTACGCCACCTTCGGTCGCAACACTTGCGCCTGCGCGCAGTGCAGGTGTGACGGGGCTGAGAATACTTTGAGACCAGTTCAGTTCGACAAAGTAATTCTAACCGTTAACTCTCCATCGTTGTCGAAAAGGCCGTCGTCGCCGTCGTTGATGCGGAGATATAAGTTTCCATTTTCCTGCAGGTATATCTCACCCAGGTTGCCGAGGCCGAAGACCTCGGCATTGATTTTGCCCACCAGGCCGCCCTGGGCGAAATCGGGTACAGGCTCCAGGCATTGACTGGCCGCCATGGCGTCCGCGCAAACATAATAGATGTCGCCGTCGCCGGGATTGTACGGTTTTGTGCCCATCCAGTGCGTCCATTGGCCGGCAATGACCTCGACGAACACACCCATGCCTGCCCGAACGTAGACGTGCGTGTCCTGCCAGCCCTGTGTGGCGGAAACGGTTACTTCGAACACCTCGTTCCCGGCCGCATTGTCCGGAGCCTCCGTCGCGGCGGGGGCCTCCGTAGCGGCGGGGCTCTCGAGGAACGTGAACGTCTTCAGCACTTCGCGCAGCTGTGGAGTAAGGTCCACGGACGGGCCCTGTGTGGTGATGAAGAACAATACCCCATCACGATACGGCAGCTCGATATAGTGAGACTGGGTGGGAATGGCAAACTGGCTGTCCTGGTACGCGCGGCCCGTCACGCCCGAGATTTCGATTGGCTCGATGGGACCCTCCGTCGTTACCAGGGGCTGGTCGGGCGAATAGGGCACAGCCAGCCATTCGATCCGGATCATGGGCGTGGGAAGGTCCGGGTCGGACGTCGGGGGATACAGTCCCACCCCGGAACCCTGACGCAATGCGACTGCCTGCCATTCCGAGGGGTAGCTGACCGCGATGCCCAGCTCGCCATCCCAATAGGATGGCCAGTTATCGTTGACTGCAACCGCCAGCGGCGCCCTGCCGATGATCGGGTCCAGGCTGGCGGGCGTCAGTCCGGCGGGAGTGGGGCCCGCGAACACGTCCGGGGCCGTTTCCGGCCGCGGGGCCTGGGTGGGTACGGGGCGGCAGCCTGCGATGACAATTGACAGAACCAGGGTTGTGACGAGGAAGAGATAGCGTTTCATTTTGGATTTCCATTTATTCCGGTGTGGTCGTAAAGGTGATCAGGAAAGAGCCGTCGCGCCAACCACTGACATCCACGAAACCCTGAATGGGCATGTCGTAGCGATTGCCATCCCAGGGATCCACATAGTACACCCTCCCATCGTGAAGTCCATAGATGATGATGGCATGCGGCATGTTTCCTGCCCAGCGCGCGGCCAGGAGGTTCCAGTTCGGCACCGACGTCACCACCGGGCGGCCGGCCTTCAGTTCGGTTTCGATGGCAGCCGCCAGGTTTTCAGGCGGCGTGTACCAGGGTCGGGCGGATAATTTGCCGTTCGTCACCGTGCTGACAAAGGCGGGGTCTGCCGTGAGAGGCGCCCCGGGAGGGGTGGTGCCGCGTACGATCGGGACCAGACTCCGATAGTCGGACGTATCGCTCGCATCAAGAATATCCTTCCCTCGAAAATAATCCAGCGCCATGGACATGGAGGCGACGAAGCAGTCGAACTCGCCATTGTCAGGCAGCCCGTTGCTCAGGATGACTGCAGGGGAAAGGTGCTGATTGACCGGGAAAATGCTCAATTCGAGTTTGTTCTCCTGGGGCGCAGGTGGAGGAACTACCAGGGTGGAGATGGGTTTCGGCGAAGGCGGAACGGATGTAAACGTCGGAACCGGAGTTCTTGTCGGAGGGATGGACGTTCGCGTGGGAACGCGAGTCGGCGGGACGGGGGTATCCGTCGGCTCGAACACATAGATGGTAATCTCGCGATAGTCCTGCGTGATCCCGTAGGCGCCCGTCAGGCGATAGGTCGAGTTGCCGGATGGGCAGACCGCGGCTTCCCCGCTGGCCGGAGCGCGTCCTTCCCCTGTGGAGAAGACCGGGCCGTTCGTGCTGTCCAGGAAGACCTGTTCGTAAACCTCATTGGTCGTCCAGCGCAGGGTCGTACATTCCCCCAGGGTGATAGTGGCGTCATCGACGTGGAATTCCATGACCGGCGCGGGCGTCGGCTCGCTGTAGCCCGAGCATGAATCCACGATGCTGAAATTGTCAAAGCCGGTCAGCGACCCTCCGCGATTGATCCACGGATTGTAGAGCGTCACCCAGACGATGCCGCTGTCGATGGGGAAACCAAACGTGCTTTCGAAGTTATCCGCCGAATAATTGGAAGGAAGCGGTTCATATCCGTTGTATGGATAGAACGTGTAGAAAAAATAGCCGTCGTCCTGGAAATAACCGCATAAGGCATTCTCCTGGGCCTGTGCGTTCAGAGGCGAAGAGAATGTCAGAGTACATAGAATCGCCGAAAGAAGTAGGATCTGAGTCAGTCGTTTTCCCAACATGTTGGTCTCCTGCGATGATGTCCGCACGGCAACGGGAATGCCGGACGTGAGCTTTGTTTTGCGATGGAATTGTGACATCTTATGGCCGCTTCGGTAATTGACGAATATCATTATCTGGCTTTACAAAACGGAAAACATCGGCGGGAGGTTGTCTATAAAACAACAGACCGCGCCCATGGCGCGGTCTGCGTACTGCTTGTATCAGATTTCTCTATGGGCTGTTGTTCGTCGGTACGGTGACCGTGACGGTCCCTTCGCTGAAGTTGCCGGAGGTGTCCGTCGCCCGGTAGACGATTGTGTAGACTCTGCCGGTGTTCTGACCGCCGGTCCCGCGCTCGGAGCGCAGGGAGAAGGCGCGGTCGTCGGTGCCGAAGTCTGCATCCATGATATCGGGTCCTTTGTCGCCATTGCCGAGGAATCCGGTCTCCGGCTCGTTGCTGGTGATGGACACCAGGACGACGGCCGGATTGGCGTCACAGTTGTCCGTCACGCTGATGGTCGCGGTCACGGGGAAGAACTTGTGATTCGGCGGCCAGAGCGTTGTCGGCGAGACTGAGACCGTCAGGGTGGGGGCGACGATGTCGAGGATCTCCAGCGGCGTCGAACCGCTGGCCGTGAACTCGCGCCCGACGATATCCTTGAAGGCCACGGAAGCCGAGGCCTCGGTGAAATCGCCGGGGCAAGAGCCCGCGGGCACACTGAAGCTGCTGTTGTGGGTCTTCGTCTCTGCGACGACGATCGCGCTCAGGGCAATCTCTTGTGAGCCGCCATTGGGATCGACGTCGGTCAGCACCGCCTCGAGGGCAGGCCCGAAGCCTTCGTTCGTGACCTCCGTTGTGTAGTTCAGCGTATCGCCGGGGATGGCGGTGGCCGGGCCGCTCTTCGTCACGACGATGACCGGGGCCATCTGATCGCCCAATGCATCCTGGGCGTCCTGGATGGTCTGCGGGTCGGCCTCGTCCGGGACGCCGTTCCCGGCGCCTGCGCCGCTGAGGCCCGTGACGTAGTCGATGTTGCTCCAATCGTCGAAGCCCGTCAGCAGCGTCCGGATGCCGTCCGTATTGATGTCCGCCTGGACGTTCATGTTGTTCGGCGGCTGGCAGTTCGTGGTTCCTTCCAGGATCCCATCCAGATCCCAGTTGACGGGACCGAAGCCGAGGTTCCCGCCGATGCCCACGCATTCATCGAGGCTGTCCTCGTTCATCGGCACGCCAACGGCGAGCAGCTCGATGCGGGAGTAATCACAGCCTCCCGGAAGCTGTCCGTTCGGGCTGGGGAGGAGATTGCATACCTGGAAGGCATAGTTCATGACGCTCAAATAATTGGGCTTGTAGTTGGGCAGTCCGGAGTCACCGCCGTGCTGGAGTCCAATGGTGTGCCCAAGCTCATGCATGAACGTGCCGGCCTGTTCGCTGCGGCTGCCTACCGAAAGCCCGTTGGCATCCGCGCCCCAGCAGGGGAAGGTGGGAACGCCGACGGGAGAGCCGCCCAGGGTGACCATGAAGTCGTGCCCGGGGACGTCGCTGGCTTCGCCGCTGGTGCAGTCATCCGTGGCTTTACGCAGGTTGGTCTGGTGGCCGAAGATCGCGTAGTGGAACAGCGGCTCGCGGTCATCGTCGAAGAAGCCCTGCTTGAGGGTATCGAACGGGACGCCGTTGCCCTTCGGAAACGAGAATGACTCGATGATCTCATTGCCTGCTTCTGCCATCTGGTTTCCGCCGCCGAAATCACCGAATGTACCGGTCACGCCGGCGGGACCGGAGAGGGCAATAATCACATCATTGCCATAGAGCGGTCCCGTGTCGATATGCAGCTGCACGCCGGTCGTCCCATCGACGTTGGGCACGGGGGCGCGTGCAAATGCCTGCACGACATCCGCCATGGCAAGCTGCTGCGGGCAGTGCGTGTGGTTCGCCGCCGCGAGGCAGTCCACCTCGACCAGGATATCCTTGCGGAAGGGGCTGGTGCCGAAGGCCGGCAGGTCGATGTCAATCGTGGAGTCGCCGTCGAAGTTGATGCCCTTCTGCTCCCAGTTGTCGAGCAGACCGTCACCGTCAAGGTCTCCGCCGGTCGAAACGGTATTGATGTTGAAGCAAACCCGGACGCCTCGTCCATCCAGGTCGCTGGAACCCTGGACACATTCCTCCGGCCAGTTGACGTCTCCCGTCCATCTGCCGGTCGCCGTGTCGACCTGCAGGTCGATCACATCGTCAGAGCCGGGGACAGCGTCGCCGACATCATCGTCGTCGGGGAAGTCGCTTTCCCAGATCTCGATCATCACCGGCACGCTCCCGGCCTCGATCTCACGCGTCACAACCCAGGGGCTGGACAGCAGGTTGCCGGTCGGAACGATGTAACTGTCGGGGAAGCCAAAGTCGAGGGCGGGCGTGCTCTGCTGGACGCCATCGATCGTTACCTCGGCGTAGTAGTCGCCGCGGGTGGTCAGGTCGGGATCCCCCAATTGTTCCAGGTAGTAGATCGTAATCGTCACCGGCGTTGTGGCCGCCCGGGCCGGCGAAGCCGGCGCGCCGATGGGCAGGAGAAGAGCCGCAAACAGAATGCTGCGTAAAAGCAGCGCGGTGATCCTTGATAATTGCCGTGCAAAGATATTCGTGTTGGTCTGCATTCATACCTCCAAAGTTGGTCTCTCGGATTATTCCACTGATAAAGATTGTTAAGGAAACTTGTGACCTGTATGAGGGAGATGTCCTCCTTTCTGTGCGGCATATCCATTATTCTGAATCGGAAGCTTCGAACAATAGCACATAGGGACTACATCTTAGTACTCATCTGGTGGTCTGCCTGGGAAATTACGGCAGTTCACTGTGCTTAAAAGCAAACTCGGAAGCCTGGCGAGCTTCCGAAGTTTGGGCAATGGGTTTGCCTGGAAAATCAGGGGTTGTGGATCCTGATCGCGGCAATCTTCCAGCGGCTGGCCTCTTCGGCGCTGACGGCCGGTCTGACCCGCTCCACGATGTCGCGGATCTCGGCCGTGCCCCCCTGCGCCCTGCGGGTCCAGCTCAATCCAAACAGCATCAGGAACAAGCCGATCAGGATCACGCCATAGACAATCAGGGAACGTCCACCGGCCGCCGTGACAATGAGCCCGCCGAAGAAACAGACTGCGCCCAGCACAAGGGTCCTTTGGCCGGCGCGCCGGCCCTTTCCGACGTGAGCCAGTCCCGTCCGTGTGACAGCTCTCGCAGCCTCGCTGCTCAGGCCGGCATCCGTCAGGCGTTTCTGGATCTGTTCGTCGTTTTCCTTGCCGAGTTTTAGCCTGGCAGCGAACCGGCAGATCTCCTCGATCGCATTTTCCAATGCCTGATCTCCGGGGAGTTCGGTTGTCGCGCGGCGCGAGGTTTGCTGGTCTGTCATCGTTGCTCTCCTGTCGCTGAATGATATTTCCGGCTGGATTATCTCACGTCCCCGGTCATTTGTCATGAGAAGCAAACCTGGAAGCTATGGCTTTCCCAGGGTTGAATATGATTCTGCTACTCCACACGAATGTTTCAACTCGTGCAGATTAGCGCAGACATAGGGTATTGGTGGATAAAACAGATGGCTGCAAGGATAAGGATCCTGAGAAAACCGGATTGGGATGCCGGTAACGATTTCCCTCTTAGCCTTCTCTGCCCCGCGTTTCGATCATCTGGCGGGCCTTTGCGACGACTTCGCGCTCGCCTTTGAAGTCCAGCATCTCGAGTGCCTCGTCGAGGCTGACCCAGCGGGACTCCTCCACCTCATGGTCGTGCTCCGAGACATCCCCGCTGCGATACTTGAGCAGATAGAAATGCACGAACTTGTGATATCGAACCGGCTTGCCATACTTCAGGCTGCGATACCAGTATTCGATGGTCTCGATCAGCCCCAGCCGGTCCGTCTCGAGCCCCGCTTTCTCCTTGACCTCCCGGACGGCGGTCACTTCCGGCGATTCGCCCGGGTCGACGATCCCTTTCGGCAGCTGCCATCTCAGCTTCGGCTTGACCGACACGATCGCGATCTCCGGCTTTGAATCCTTCCAGCGGAAGGCCACACCGCCGGCAGAGATCTGGTCCAGGGTGGTGAGCTTTTCCTTCAAAGTGGATTGTTCCTTTTGTTTTTTCGGCATGGGAAACTCTCAGCGCAGGTTGCTTCTTGGGAACAGGACAGCTTCAGCGTACATTTTCATCCTTTTGTGAAATCAAAACCGCCCGAACCTCCGGATCGACCGGAGTCCAGGCGGTGTGAATGAGATTGTTTTCAAGGTCGTTCGCATGAACGAGTCGGGTGTCTGCCCTGCGGCTTACGGCAGACGGACACTCAGTCCGGAATTGGGTCCCGACGGCACGCCGAGGGCCGGGGGCTCATCGCCCGGATGAGTTCTCAAGTCCTCCAGCAGGTCGGCCGGCGCGAGAGTTGTCTCCACCCGCGACTCTGACTCAGGGCGGGGCTTGCTGACCGGCTTGGCGCGATAGATGACGAGCTCCGGGATGCCGTCTTCCAGGGCGCGGCGGGCCAGGGCCCGGATGTAGTACCGATTAAACTCGCTCTCCGCCAGAACCTGCGCGGCGTTCTCGGCGGTCGCGGTGATCGAGTAGCCGCCTTTGGGATTGCGGCGGGGCAGGGTTCTCAGAATGCGGCGGTGTTGTCGCAGGCTTTCGGCTAAGGTTTCATCATTCCCACTTTGGATTGCTTCCCGCAGCAGGCTGGCATAGTCGCGCTGTCCCTGTCCGCTCAGAAACGGACTGATGTGCAGCTGGTTATTCGAGATGTCATATTCCATCTCTTCCAGCATCAGCTGACGTGTGCGGTCATCCAGATTCTCAAGATAAAGAGCCATGGTTCACTTCCTTCTAAAGTTAACGTTCCTGGTTAAGTAACTGTTACAGAAGACGGATAGTAAAGCCGCTTGCGGTCGTGCAGGCAGGCGGCCTTTCCGATCTAACTATTGGATTGTAAGGAACGCTGGATATATAGAACAATTGTACTACAAATTAAGGCTGGAGAGAAGGGGCGTGGCATCTTTTTTGTCACGGATTTACACGGATTGCCACTGATTGTTGCCAACGACTCTCCGTGAACAAGAATCTTTGGAGCTTTCAGGACGAAAGCACGCGGTCTTCGATCTCCCAGGCGTGGTCGAGGGCATGCCAGGCCACCCGCCGGACGAAGTAGCGCGGGCTCCAGCGGATGCCGCCGCGCGGACCTCTGGCGGGGATCTCGCCGCGGGCCGAAGCGGCCAGCCCGGCCAGGATCGCCTGGCGGGTCTGGAGGATCTGCTCCTGCGGGTCATCCGCGTCCCCGGGCTTGAATTTCCAGCCAACCCCGCCCAAATAGCCCGCCTCGCCGCCCAGGATGTGCTCGAGGATGCCTTCCAGCTGGCGGCCGCCGCCGCGCGGACCGGTCCGCAGCGTCTTCCCGCCAGCCACTTCGATTGTATGATCGAGTGTGCGCCAGCAGGCTTTCAACAGCTTCTGGAAGCGCTGCAGCTCGGCGGAACTGACCGGTCGCACATCGGCGGAGGGGGCCAGCCCGGGCGTACCAAAATCGGTCGTCACGTTGCCCTTGAGGCGTTCCACCACCGCAAATGCAGACGCGTCCGCCGGCGCCTTGAACCCCAGCCGGGAGTTGCGCAGGACGCGCGCATAGCGCGGTCCGTATTCGAAGAGAGCCTGCAGCGCGGAGGTCTCATCCTTTCCGCTGCGGCACCAGCCGGGCCAATCCAGCGCGCCGGCGAAGGTCCGCTTCCCTCCCACCTCGAGGTAGACCTTCACCTTGCTAGCCATGGACTTTCCTGACCTCATCTCCAACGTGGATAATGCCGCCCTGGACGATCCTGGCATTGATGCCGCGCAGGTGCAGCCGCTTGCCCTCCGCCGAGTTGACAAACTTCGTCGCATCCACGCCGAAGCGGGCGGCAAACTTTTTGCAGCCGGTATGCGGTATGGCAGAGACTTCGATCACGGCCGTGCCGATCGCCAGGCGCGTGCCCGGCGGAAGGTTTTCGCCGCTAAGATCCATGTCGATGTAGAGCTGATCGCCTGCCAGCGGCCAGCGTTTTTCATCCTGGGCCACCAGCTCGATCGTCCGTGCATTCATGATTGTAATCTGTGCATGGGGGTTCGCCGATCCATCCCGCATATGTTTGCTGCCGCGGGCCTTCCAGTTGTCGCCGACCAGCCCCTGCGACGGGTCCAGCTCGGCCCTCTTCACGATCTCCCGCTCGTCATCGCGCGGACGCCGGACGATCATTCTCAAAACGCCGTGGTCCTTTGGGGATTGGCGGATATGATCGATGCCCGCTTCCAGTTCTGTCATTGATAAATGAGTACCTTCCAGCATCTGACACCTTTCCTTCATTTACCGATATGTTGCCCGGAAGTATAGCATAGGGTTGTCTACACTTGCGCGGGTGCGCCGGTGATACAATTAATCCATCACGAGGATCACAACATGGCCAGAATCAAGCTGCACGATGTCAGTTTCGTTTTCAATGGAGGGCAGGTCGATCCGGTAAACAAGTTCTTCAAGATCAGGGAGACGCGCCTCCAGGAGGACCTGCCTGTCGAAACGGCGGCAGGCGTCGTGGCGCTCGATCACATCAATCTAACCGTTCCCGACGGCGAAACCTTTGTCATCGTGGGACCCTCGGGCTGTGGCAAGAGCACCCTGCTGCGCGTGGTGGCGGGGATCGAGAAAAGATATACCGGGCAGATCACCTACGATGGGGAGGACGTGCTGAATATTCCGGCCTCGGAGCGCTACATCGGCATGATCTTCCAGAACTATGCGCTCTACCCGAACTTCAGCGGGGAGGGGAACCTGTCCTTCTTCTTCAAGATGCACAAGATCGGCGACGAGAAGACGCGCGAGCGCATCCAGTACACATCCGAGATCATGGGCATCGGCTTCAACAAGCTGCTGCCGCGCCGGCCGGGCACCCTCTCCGGCGGCGAGAGACAGCGGGTGGCCATCGGGAGGGCCATTGCCCGCGGCCCGCGGCTGTTCCTGCTGGACGAGCCGCTCTCCAGCCTCGACGCAAAGCTGCGCATGCAGACGCGCGTGGAGATCAAGCGCCTGCTCCGGCGCTTCGCGATCACCACGCTTTACGTTACCCACGATCAGACCGAGGCAATCGCCCTGGCCGACCAGATCGTCGTCATGCACGAGGGGAGAATCGAACAGGTTGGAACGTTTCAGACGCTGATGGAGCATCCGGTCAATACGTTCGTGGCCGGGTTTTTGGGAGTGCCGCCCATGAATCTGTTCGCAGGCGGCGTGATTTCAGGGAACAAGCTGGTGCTGGGCGACTATCTTATTCCGCTGCCAAAGCTTATCTTCTCGCTGGTAAAAGATGGACAGGCCGTGACTCTGGGGGTCCGGCAGGAAGCGGTCACTCTGGCGGGGGATGCGCCCGCCGCGAATGCGATCCAGCTGCGGGCCGAGGTGGAATCGGTCGAAGCCGATTACATCCACCGCATCCAGACGGTTCATTTGAAGACCGGGCAGTGGCACTATCTGGGTGTATGTCCCCTCGAGCTTGGCATTCGCATCGGACAGCTGGTCCAGGCGCAGATCAACCCGGAGCAGTTGTATTTCTTCGATACGAATTCCGGTCTGCGGCTGTAACCCGCCATTTCGTAATCAATATTTTCACACGCACGCGTACGCGGCTGTCCGCCTCGCCGACCGCCCAGGCTGAGCGCGTCGCTTGCCTGGCATCCTCACCCAATCCGATAAAATCCGACCAATCTTCGGCAATGAACTCTTCCATGTCAGCGGGTGTGTCCCACGAATAGAAAAACGGAAAGAACGCTGCCTGTTCACGCCTGAACCAGCCGCGTGACTCCACCTCTTTCATGGCTTCATTGGAGGCGGCATCGGCATTGACCTGCTCGGCGAGATCGTCGAGGCGCCCGGTTTCCCTGACTGCACTTGCTGAAGCAACCTCCACCGGCCAGCGGTCGGCCACGGGACGGATGTCGAGCAGGACTCCGTCCGGCACGAGCACGCGCCGGATTTCCTCCAGGGCATGGACCATGCCCGACGGGTCAATGCATCAGAGCGACCAGGCCAGCACGGCGATGTCAAAAGTTTCGCTGGGTAATGGCAGGCACTGAGACTCGGCGCAGGCGAAAAGAACCTTGCTTTGCAGATCAGAAGGCCGGTCTACGGTCGCGACCCGCAGCGCATCCCGGTCAGGGTCGATGCCAATCGTCGCGCCTGTGCTTTTGGCGTATTGCCAGGTCATGCGCCCCTCACCGCAGCCGACTTCGAGCACGCGCGCCCTGGCGAAATCCACAAACTTGTGAAGATATTTTTTCTCGCTGCCCTCGGGGTCCTTGTAAAGGGTCATCCGTTTTTCATCGTCTTCAGGGATTCGGTCATCAGCTCTTTTAGCACATCCACATCCACATCGCTCAATCTCTTGATATACAAACAGGATTTTCCCGTGGAATGTTTCCCCAGTTTTTTCATCAATCCCGGATATCGTTCGAAGCCGGACATGATGTAAAGTGTAATGTTTTGTTTGCGGGGTGAAAAGCCGATGAGCATCCAGTCGCCTTCGCGCCCGCTTGCACCCTTGTAGTGATACGAACCAAATCCAACGATGCTGGTCCCCCACATCTTCGGCTGCTGCTTTGTGACCTGCTCCATCATCCTGGCGACTTCCAGGCAATCCTTTCGTTTCTGCTCATCTTCAACGTTGTTGAGAAAATCGGTCACACTCGCGTCATTCACTTTCGTCTTGAGCTCGGCTGTCTTTGCCATTTTCACCTCCAATCAACGGATAAATAGAACTTTTGTTCCCCTGATTTTACCCTGTTTTAGGTCAAGCAATGCCCGGTTGGCATCCTGCAAATCATATTCCTGAAATTCCGGTTTGATGTTCGCCTTGGCGGCCAGCTGCAGGAATTCGCACACGTCTGCGCGCGTGACGTTCGCCACCGACTTGATCTCCTTTTCCATCCAGAGCTGCGAGGCATAATCAAGCTTCAGGAGGACTTCCTTGTCGATTTCCTCTTTGCGGATGGCGTTGATGACGAGTCGGCCGCCCGGCTTGAGACGTTTCAGCGCTTCCAGATCCGGACCCCAGGCGGGCGTGGTGTCGATCAACGCGTCCAGCCCCTCGGGTGGGACCTCGTCGATCGCGCCGGCCCAGTCCGCTCCCAGCGACAGGGCGAACTCGCGCTCCTGAGGGTTCCGGCTGAAGACCAGGATTTGGGAATTGGGAAATTGGTATTTGGTGGTTTTCAGCACGACGTGATTCGAACCGCCGAAGCCCATCAGGCCCAGAGATTGTCCATCCTGCAGATTGCTCAGCTTCAAGGCCCGGTACCCGACGGCTCCCGCGCACAGCAGCGGCGCGGCCTCGGAATCGGAGATGGCGTCAGGGAGGGGATGGACAAAGTCCGCGCGGACCTTCATGAACTCCGCATAGCCCCCGTCGATGTCGCGGCCGGCTGCTTTGAAGTCGGGACAAAGGTTCTCCTGGCCGGACAAACAATATTTGCACTGCCCGCACGCGGACGCGATCCACGCCACGCCGACGCGCTGACCCTTTTGGAGTGCAGAACTGCCCGAAAGGGCGTGCTTCTGCGTCGGCGGCAAGCCGCCTGACTCCATAATCGTCCCCACCACCTGATGCCCGAGGATGATTGGCAGCCGCGGCGGAGGTGTGCGGCCTTCGATCTCGTCCAGCTCGGTGTGGCAGACCCCGCACCTCGTCACGCGCAGCAGGACCTCGCCCGGGCCGGGACTCGGCTCGGGGTGCCGGACCAGCCTGAGGGGCGCGCGGACCGGCGTCACCTCCCCAAGGGATTCAAGGATCATCGCTTTCATAGTTTGATGATTAATAATTCTAACGCGTAGTCGGCGTTCTCTTGCGCCGACGGACACGCTAGAGAACGTGTCCTACGCTTAGAAAATATACGGCACGAACATCCGGGTCGTCCGCATATATTCCTGATATTGAGGGCCGAAGAAGCGCGTGCATTCGGCTTCGTCGGCTCTGGCCGTGGCGATCAGGAAGCCGGTCGCCGCGGCGGCCAGGATCAATCCAAGCCAGGACGGCAGCTTAAAGAAGATGCCCCACGCCAGCAGAAACAGGGAGCTGTAAAGCGGATGGCGAATGTAATGATAGATGCCGCTGGTCACGAGCGCGGTGGTCTTCTCGAACGCCAGCAGGGATGGATCGCCTGCGCGCTGCTCGACCGGCCTGCCGCGCGTTCGCAGGGAATGGACTCCAAAGGCGAGAGGGATGATACACAGGAACAGCAATGTCCAGGCGATGACCTGATTCCAGGCGAACGGCTTGTCAAACCAGAACTCCATGTTCAGCACGAACAGCCCCAGGATAGACTCCCAGGCGAAGAAGCGATAGAAGCCATGCGAACCGGGCTGGCGCAGGGAGGCTCGCGAGATGTAAACGAGGACCAGTGTGCCCAAAACAAGGATGATAACTTTCGGCATGGCGCCTCAATTCGCGAAGAATTCCTTCATGCACTTAATGTATGTCTCGAACGTCTCATACATCGGAAAATGTCCGCACTGCTCGAACAGGACGAGATCTGTCTGCGGGACATGTTCCTGGAGCAGGCGGGCGTCGGTCACCGGGACCGTGCCGTCCTGCTCTCCCTGGATGGCAAGGACGGGCATGCTCAAGCCTTTGAGCATCGGCGTGAGATCCGTCGCCTTGATGGTGCGGTAGGCCTCATACGCAGAGATGTAGATCGCAGGGTTCATTGCCTGTCTTCGATCGAGAGCCCAGGACTCGAAGGGCACTTTGGCCGAGTCGGCGAACCAGACGTTGAACATCCAGTTCGCGAGGCGGGGCTGCCGGCTCAAGGTGTGGAACAGCTCATAGAACCAGGGGATGTACCGGCCTGTCCGCACCAGCTGCATGTTGGCCAGGCGGACGTAGGCGCTTAACCTGCCGGTGACCACGCCCGAGACGGAAGCCAGCTTGCGGACGCGATGCGGCGCCAGGTTGGCAGCGAGATACATTGCGATCTGGCCTCCCATCGAGTGCCCGGCCAGGCCGAACTGCGCGAACCCCAACCGGTCGGCCGCTTGCAGGATGCGCTCGGCCTGCGCCCGGATGCTGTAATCGCCTTTGGCCGGCTTGCTGCTGTCGCCGAAACCGAGCAGGTCGATGGCGATGCAGTAATGCTCGTCCTTGAGCGCCTCCATCGTCCGCGCCCAGACGCCGCGGTGCGACATCAGCCCGTGCACGAAGAGGATCGGCTGCCGGGAAGGACTCCCCGCGGCAGTGTATGCCAGACAGTCGCCATCGAGCTCGATGAAATCGGTCATGTTGCTCCTGAGTACGAATTCGTCCACCAATACCCTTCGGGCACGATGTCTCTGCCAATCAACGCGAATTAGTCGGGCGTTCGCGAACGCCGCGCCAGGCCGCGGCAGTAGCGTGGATTAGTGGACATGTTTTGACCCTGAGAAAGGCGGATTGTGAAACAACCGCTATTTGTCTTTCAGCCGCTTGAAGTGGAAGTAGGCCAGCGGCGGACGAATGAACTCCGGCGGCTTCGGTTCACGAGTCGAAATGAACGTGCGATCCATAACCTTACTCCTTTTACTCACTACCAATAACTGATCACTGACTTACTGATCACTGACTACTGAAACTGCTCACTGGTTATCCTGTCCCAAACTGTCGATCTCCTGCATCACCTAAACCTGGCACGATATACCCGCGCTCGTTGAGGTGGTCGTCGATGGCCGCCAGATAGATGGGGATGTCGGGGTGGGCCTTCTGCATCGCGGCAACTCCCTCGGGCGCGCCGATCAGTCCGACGAACTTGATCTTCTTCACGCCCCAGCGCTTGAGCACGTCCGCGGTCGCGGTGGCGGATCCGCCGGTGGCGAGCATCGGGTCGAGGATCAGGCAGACGGAGACGGTCGGCTCGAGCGGCAGCTTGTTGTAATACTCCACGGGACGCAGGGTATTCTCATCTCGATACAGCCCGATGTGCCAGACCTCCGCACTGGGCATCAGGCCCCAGACGCCCTCGACCATGCCCAGGCCGGCCCGCAGGATGGGGACGAGCCCGATCTTTTCCAGCAGTTCCGCGCCGGTCACTTTGGCGAGGGGTGTTTCCAGCTCGCGCGGCGTGACGGCCAGGTCGGCGGTCGCCTCGTAGGCCAGCAGCGCGGCGATCTCACGCACCAGCTCACGGAATTTCTTGGGTTCGGTGTGGATATCTCTCAGGCGGGAAAGTTTGTGGGCAACGAGCGGGTGGGTGGACGCGTAGACGTTTGACATGCTGAGCTCCCTGATTGATTTTGGTCGAATTATAGCCCCGGACGAAAAATGAGGACATCCGTCAGATCCGCGACATGACACTTGGTCCTGCTCGAAATGTTTACAGTGTTATAAAATGTGAACAGCGTAAACTATTTTGCGAGTTGACCTATGACCCCAACCAGACGAGAACGGATCCGGGAAGCCACATTGGAAGAGATCAAAGCCACGGCCTGGAAGCAGATCGCCGGGCAGGGCGTGGCGTCGCTGTCCCTGCGGGCCATCGCCCGCGAGATGGGCATGACCGTCACGGGCCTCTACCACTACTATGCCAGCCGCGATGACCTGGTCACGGCGCTGATCATCGAGGCCTTCAACTCGTTCAGCGAGGCGCTCGAAAAAGCCAGGGATGCGCGCTCCGGCGGCGATCACGCCGGACGCTTCCGCGCCATCTGCCGGGCCTACTTCGATTGGGCCGTTGCGTATTCCGGAAAGTATGCCTTGCTGTTCGGCACGCCCATCCCCGGCTACGTCTTCCACCAGGAGGCCGGCCCCGCCGCGCAGCGTGCCTTCCTCATCCTGCAGGGAGTCATCGGCGAGGCGCAGTCCGCCCGAAAGATCCCCGCCGAGCCGACGGCCCCTCGTCGGCCGGTCGCGCTGAAGACGCAGTACGAAACGCTGAAGAAGATGGGCATGCCGTACACGCCGGACGTGACCCACCTGGCGCTGTCCGTCTGGTCGATGATCCACGGGATGACGTCCCTGCATCTGTACAACTACCTGTCCGGCTTTCTAGGGGAGAACGTCGGAGCGTTCGTTGATTTCGAGATCGAAAAGCTGGCCCGCTCGCTGGGGCTGGCGTAACCTGGAGACAAAATGTCCGCTGCTGAAAAGAGCAAATTCGAATTTAAACAACTTATCGTGCCGCTGGTGGTCCTGGCTGCCTTCTGGGGGCTTGGCATCTGGGGCTTTGCTGCCTCGGGCTACGTCCAGCCGCTCATCATGTTCGGCTACATCGGCACGTCGCTGGGGGTGGGATTGGGGCTGTACGCGACCCTGCCAAAGCAGAAGAAACCCTTCGGACGCCGTCTGACCCTCTTCCTGGTGGGACTGTTTCTCGTCGGCTTCGCGATCTTCATGGGGCAGGAGAACGTCCAGCTCGAAGGCGCGATCTTCGGCCTGCTCACGGGCGTGATCCAGATGGGTGTCATCCATTACATGATCGCCAAGATCGTCGGCCCGCTGCTCTTCGGGCGGATCTGGTGCGGCTGGGCCTGCTGGACCGTGATGGTCCTCGACCTGCTGCCGTTCACGCGCCCGAGCGGACGGCTCCCGCGCCGCTTCGGCTGGATCCGCTACCTGCACTTTGGACTCAGCCTGGGCGTGGTCCTCGTGCTTATCTATGTGGTTGGCTTCCGCGACGGCGCGACCGGCTCGGTCGCCGTGACCTGGTTCATCATTGGCAACCTGCTTTACTACGCGGTCGGAATTATCCTGGCATATACCCTCAAGGACAATCGCGCCTTCTGCAAGTATGTCTGCCCGGTGACCGTCCCGCTGAAGATCACCTCGCGCTTTTCCGTCATCAAGATTGGCGGGGAGGCGGTGAAGTGCAACGACTGCGGCGCGTGCGTCAGGATGTGTCCGATGGACATCCGCATCCCCGAATATATTCTCAACGATCAGCGCGTGCTTTCCACCGAATGCAGCCTGTGCCAGACCTGCATTACGGTCTGCGCGCCGGAAGCGTTGAGGCTGTCGTTTGGGCTCGACATGGGCGGGAAGGAACTGCTGCGCGAACGTGCCGGTGGGCAATGAACAAGCTTGCCCTGGCACTGCTGATCGTCGGCCTCCTCCTGGCCGTCCTGACCAACACCGGACTGCTTTCGTTTCGCCAGAAGTACATTTACCAGTTGTCGGAGAACCTGTCCCTGGGCGCGCCTGTTACTGCTTTCGTGGACGTGACCGTCATTCCCATGGACAACGAGCGCACGCTGGAGCATCAGACCGTCGTCGTGCGGGATGGAATCATCGAAAGGATCGGGGATAGCGCTCAGGTCGAAGTCCCGGCTGAGGCGCTGGTCATCGACGGGCGCGGCAGATACCTGATGCCAGGTCTGGTCGATATGCACGTCCATGTCGAGTATCCGAACGACCTTTTGTTGTTCGTCGCCAACGGTGTGACGACCGTCCGCAACATGTGGGGCAACACGGATCGAAAGCTCTGGTTCGGCCTGCCGGATCAGCTCACAATGAAAAAGCAGATCGCAGAAGGGAAGTTGTTTGCCCCGACGATCTACACGGCTGGTCCGGTCATGGAAGGGAAACCCGCCAACCATCCATTGATGGAAACCTTCACGTCGCCGGAGCAGGCGGCCGAGTCGGTAGCGTGGCAGAAGGCACAGGGATATGACTTTGTCAAAGTGTACGATCATCTTTCGCCCGAAATATACGAAGCAATTTTGCATTCGGCGATCGAGCAGGGCCTGCCAACCGTTGGACACGTACCTTTTGCGGTCGGGCTGGATGGCGTCCTCTCGAGCGGACAGATAACCATCGAGCACCTGACCGGGTACGTGGATCCCGATGCGGTGAGGTTCCTCATCCCGGAAGACGAGCTGGACGAATACGCGGCGCGAACCAAAGACGCGGGCGTGTGGAATTGCGTCACCCTGACCGAATATCCAAAGAGCAAACAAACGGCGGAAGTCTTCGACCAACTGCAGCACCAGCCCGGCATGGTCTACCAGTCGCCCTCGACGCGGCTGTTCTCGCCTTTCATGTACTACATGGCTTCGCAAAGCCATTCGTATCAGGGCGAGGATTACCCGCAGCGCGTGGCGGATCTCAACCGCAGGATGGTCCAGGCCTTGCACAATGCCGGGGCGGGGATTTTACTTGGCACCGATTCCGCTCAGGCGTACCACCTGCCCGGCTTTTCGTTCCACGAGGAGCTGGCTCTTCTGGTGGAGGCGGGCCTGACTCCGTACGAGGCGCTGAAGGCCGGGACCCGGGATGCGTCACTGGCCCTGGGCCGGGAGTACGAGTTTGGCCTGGTGGCGGAAGGTCAGCGCGCCGATCTTCTTTTGCTGGAGGCAAATCCGCTGGAGGATGTATCCAACGCAAATCAGCGCACGGGCGTCATGCTGCGCGGGCGCTGGTATGGCAGCGACGAGTTGCAGTCCATGCTCGCTGCTCTGGCAGACTCGTACCAACCATCCCTGCCTGAGCGTTTGTGGCCGCTGATTTTGATCGTCAGCGCGCTCCCGAGAATCTGGAAGCAGAAATTCATGCCCTAAAGGTGATTTTCGCCCCGTGACTCCGGCGGCTCATTTATGTAGACTGAGTGTGAGCAAAGGAGTAAGCCATGCAGCTCTCCGGCCTTCACATTTTGCTGACCTATCAATGCACCTGCGAGTGCGATCACTGTTTCGTGTGGGGGAGTCCCTGGCAGACGGGGACGCTGACGTTCGAACAAATCGAGGGAATCCTTCAACAGGCTGCAGATGCAGGCGTCACTTCCATTTACTTGGAGGGCGGCGAGCCGTTCCTGTATTATCCGATTCTGGTGCAGGCCGTCCGCAGGGCAGCCGACATGGGCTTCTCGGTGGGAATCGTCTCGAACGCCTACTGGGCCAACTCCGTGTCAGACGCGGAGGAGTGGTTGCGTCCGTTCGTCGGGCGGCTGGCCGACTTCACGGTGAGCAGTGACCTGTTCCATTGCAGCGAAGCGATGGGCGAGCGGCCGCAGAACGCGCTGGTCGCGGCCAAGTGGCTGAACATTCCGACCGGCATGATCAGCGTCGCCCAGCCCGATGAAGCGGGCCGCGAGAGTCACGGCCAGTTGGAAAGCGGCAGTGGGGTGATGTATCGCGGCCGGGCGGCGGTCAAGCTTTCGGGGCGCGCGACCGGCCAGCCCTGGGAAAGCTTCGCTGCCTGTCTGCACGAAGACCTGCGCGAGCCGGGACGCCTCCACCTCGATCCGCTGGGGAATCTGCACATCTGCCAGGGGATTGCCATCGGCAACCTGTTCGAGAAACCGCTGCAACAGATTTGTGATGAATACGATCCGGAGACTCATCCCATCTGCGGGACCCTTCTGGAGGGTGGACCGGCCGCCCTGGTGACCGAGTACAACCTGCCTCACGAGTCAACCTACGCCGACGCCTGTCACCTGTGCTACACGGCGCGGACAGCTCTGCGGGCCCGCTTCCCCGAATGTCTTGGCCCGGATCAAATGTACGGGGCAGCCGCATAAGTTCCCCCGCTGAGCGCGCCGGTATAACAGACTTTATCCAAAATTAAAACGGGACGCTGATTCACGCTGACAAACACAGATTTATTCTTGTGAATCAGCGAAAACACTTGCACCTGGCGCACACCTGCCCCGGGTGCAGGTGCCGCGGAGTGCAGGTGTCAGCGTTTTCACCTGCCCTTGCGGGCGGTGCAAGGGTCAGCGTCCAAAACGGGTTCTTTGCTTATTACCGATAAAGTCTAACCTTCGATAAAAACGGTTACGCGAGTGACCGTTTTTGTTTCACGGCCGGCGGCAGGCTGATCACGTTCCTGGCGCCCTGAAAGAAGAGGCTTTGGAACAAGTGGGTCATTTCGGCGGGCGTGTGCTGCATTTCCTCCTCCAGCCACCAGTCGATGGTGCTGAGCAGCGCTCCGCTGAAGAACGCCGCGAAGTATTCGAGCGGCACCTTGAAGCCAAGCGGGATCGGCTCGGTCTGGGCCTTGGTCTCGACGAACTGCACGATGGCCTCCGTGGCGATCTTGCGGATGCGCTCGATGATGCGGCTCGAGCGTTCGCTCTTGAGCAGGATGTAGTAAAGCTTCGAGTTGTCATAGATATGTTCGAAGACGATCAGCAGGGGAGGCTCCGGCCTTTTTTCCCGGGGTGGCAGAGGCGCCTCGGGGGCCGGCAGCCAGGCTGAAAACGGGATCGCCGATAGCGCCTGGGCCTTCTCGTTGGCCATGTCGCTGAACTCCTCCAGCAGCAGGTCTTCCTTGTCCTTGTAGTGCAGGTAAAACGTGGCGCGCCCCACGTTGGCGCGCTCCGTGAGGTCCTCGATGGAGATCGCGTCGTAGTCCTTTTCCTTGATGAGCTCGTGCAGGGCCTTGCGCAGGGACTGGCGTGTGCGCTGCTTGCGCCGGTCGGTTTTATTTTGCGTGGCTTCCGCCATAGATTAGACCTTTCTCAGTTGTGCGTTGACAGCCTTCCATTCCAAATTATAATAGACTTTCCATGATAATGTACATAGTCTAATAATGGACATTGTATATTATCTTACCGGGAAGGAAAGGAATTCGGAAAGCTGGACGCTCACCCATCTCTCGAAAAGGAATCCGCGCTGGTCGAACTGGTGGACGTGGTCAAGGTCTATGCCACGGCCGCCGGTGAGTTCACCGCGCTCAAGCGGGTTAACCTGCAGGTGGGCAGGGGCGAGTTCCTGGGCATCGTCGGCAAGTCGGGCGCGGGAAAATCCACGCTGTTGAATATGATCACGGGCGTGGACCGGCTCACCTCCGGCGAGGTGATGGTCAAAGCCAATGGTTCCTCGGTCTCGATCCATCAAATGAGCGAGGATGGGGTCGCCTCCTGGCGCGGGCGGACTCTGGGCGTGGTGTACCAATCCTTTCAACTGTTGCCGATGCTGACCCTGGTGGAGAACATCATCCTGCCGATGGATCTGTGCGGCCGCTTCAAGCCGAAGCAGTCGCGCGAGCGGGCCCTCGAATTGCTGCGCCTGGTCGAGATCGAAGACCACGCCGATAAATTCCCCTCCCAGATCTCCGGCGGACAGCAGCAGCGCGTCGCCATCGCGCGGGCGCTGGCCAACGATCCGCCCATCCTGGTCGCGGACGAGCCGACGGGCAGCCTGGATTCGGTCACAGCCGAGCATATCTTCGAAGTCTTCGAGCATCTCGTCAGCGGGCTGAGCAAGACGATCATCATGGTGACCCACGACCAGTCGCTGGCGCCGCGTTTTACGCGCACGCTCCAGATCGCGGATGGCGAGCTGGAGGAGAAGGAATGAACGCGCTTCGCTCCCAGCCGAAAGCGGGTCCCAATCAACACACGATGTCCACCCCCGAGGCGATGATCGACATGCACGGCGTCGTCAAGACGTTCGTCAGCCCGGCCGGTGAATTCACTGCGCTGAAGGGTGTCGACCTGACCATCAAGCGCGGCGAATTCGTTTCCATCGTCGGCAAGTCCGGCAGCGGCAAGTCCACGCTGCTGAACATGATCACCGGCATCGACCATCCCACGCAGGGGCGTGTCGTCATCGGCGGTACGGACATCTACACCGGCGTGACGGAAAGTCAGCGTTCGCGCTGGCGCGGCCGGAACCTCGGCATCGTCTTTCAATTCTTCCAGCTGCTGCCGATGCTGACCCTGCTCGAGAATGTGATGCTCTCGATGGACTTTGCCGAGCTGTACGACTTCGAGGAACGTCCCGGGCACGCCCTCGAAATGCTCAGGCTGGTCCGCCTGGAGAAGTTTGCCAACAAGCTGCCCGTCCTGGTCTCGACGGGGCAGCAGCAGTTGGCCGCGATCGCGCGGGCCCTGGCCTGCGATCCGCCCCTGCTGGTCGCGGATGAGCCGACAGGGAATCTCGATTCCAAATCGGCGAACGGGATCATCGATCTCTTCGAAGAACTGGCGCGGCGCGGCAAGACCGTTGTCATGGTGACCCACGACCCGTCCCTGACCTCGCGCACCACCCGCAACCTGACGATTGCCGATGGATTACTTGTTTCGGATAGCAATCCTCAATCGCCAATCGTAAATCGAAAATCGTAAATCATATGAAGCCTCGCTGGCGAAAAGTCATTCACGATCTCCTGGATAACAAAGGGCGTACACTGCTGGTGGTTCTGTCCATCGCGGTGGGCGTCTTTTCCATTGGCGTGATCGCGGGTGCCTATCAGATCATTGCCAGCGACATGAGTGCCTCCTATTCGTCGAATCAGCCTGCCAACGTCGAGCTGCGCATGGCGGACTTCGACGAGGACATGCTGGACCTGATCCATAACCAGGACGGCGTGGAGGCTGCGGAGGCCCGGCGCGTCTTCAACATCCGCGTGCGCGTGCCCGGGAGCGGGAAATGGACGACCCTCGACATGATCGCCTTCGAGGACTTCGAGGAGAACGCCATCAACCTGCTGGCCCCGATCGAGGGACATTCCCTGCCGGAGAAGCGCGAGGTCCTGCTGGAGCTGGACGCGCTCGAGCACATCGACACGGGCGTGGGCCAAATGCTTGAATTTCAACTGCCGGACGGTTCCACGAAGATCATGCCTGTTGCCGGTGTTGTCCAGGATGTGGCCGCGGGCGCGGGGGATTTCCTGGCGTCGCCCTACGGCTACATCACGATGGATACTTTGCCCTATTTGGGCGAGCCGGAATATTACAATCGTGCCCTGGTGATCGTCTCGGAACGCGGCGACGACATTTTCCACGTCCGCGACATGGGCGCCCAGCTGAAGGACAAGATCGAGAAGAACGACGGGATTGTGATCCGTTCACGCTTTGCCAAAACCCATGAGCATCCTTTGGCCAGCACAGTCAATGCGATTTTAGGCATCCTGCTGGCGCTCGGCATTTTGATCGTCTTTCTGTCGAGCTCTTTGATCGCCAATACGCTCAACGCTTTGCTCAACCAGCACTTGCGCTTTATCGGTGTCATCAAACTGGTCGGCGGGCTGCGGCGTCAGGTCTTCGTCATGTATCTTACGCTGATCATGGCGTTCGCGATTTTGGCGCTGCTGATTGCCGTCCCGCTCGGTGGGCAGGGCGCGTATGGACTGGCCTTATTCGTCGCTAATAAGCTGAATTTCAATATTCTCGGTTACCGCGTGGTGCCACTTGCGTTCATTATCCAGATCCTCGTCGGTTTGCTGGTCCCGATTATCGCCGGGCTGGCGCCGGTCACCAACGGGTCGCGGATCACGGTCCTGCGGGCTCTCAGCGGCGGATTGGCCGAGGAGGTGAAGCAGGCCAGAGATGGGGAAAAGCGATTGCCCTGGTTCGACTGGATGCAGGTCAAAGCGACGCGCCTCCTTGCAAAACGCGGGATCCACATCCCGCGCCCCTTTGTCATTTCCCTGCGCAATACCTTCCGCCGCAAGAGCCGCCTGGCTTTGACGTTGTTCACGCTGACGATGGGCGGTGCGATCTTTATCGCCGTGTTCAACGTCCGCGTTACCCTGCATGACTACATCGGCCAGATCGGGAATTACTTCGTCGCGGATATCTCGGTCGACTTCGACCGGCCTTATCGTCTGAGCGAGATCGAAAAGACCGTAATGCAGGTGGAGGGCATCGAGCGCATGGAGGGCTGGCAGTTCGTGAGCGGGGAGCTGCTGGATGAAAACGGGGATGTGCTCGAGAATATCAACATCTTCGGCCCGCCGGCGGACAGTGAGCTGATCGAGCCGATCCTGGTCGCGGGGCGCTGGATCCGGGTGGATGACGTGCGCAAGCTGACGGTCAGCGAAAGTGCGCTCAAGTATTTTCCCGATCTCGAACCGGGCGACATGATCGATCTGAAGATCGAAGGTCGCGATGAGGTCTGGGAAGTTGTCGGGATCTTTAAATTTGTGGATCGCGAAGGAGTGTTGGGGTACGCTCCGTATGAGTATGTTTCGCGCATCAACCACCTCGTCAACCGTGCCTATACCTTCCGGCTGGTCACCGACCGGCACGACCGTCCGTACCAGGATGCCAAGGCCGAGGAGATGGACAAGTACCTGCGCGACCTGGACTTCAAAGTGCGCATTGCCGAAGCGGGCCGCGCCTCGCTGGATGTGGCGGTCGAAAGCCTGGACGTCCTGGTCGTGTTCCTGCTCATCATGGCGGTCCTGACCGCCATCGTCGGCTCGATGGGCCTGGCCGGCACGATGGGCATGAACGTGCTCGAGCGCACGCGCGAGATCGGCATCATGCGCGCCATCGGCGCCGACGACCGGGCCGTCATGCGGACGGTCATTGCAGAGGGCGTCTTTGTGGGCTCGATCTCCTTTGGGCTGGCCGTCATCCTTTCCATTCCGTTCACCTATCTTCTGTCGGCGATCGTCAGCGTGGCGGTCTTTCAAACTCCGATCCAGGTGATTTTTACCTACACCGGGTATGCCATCTGGCTGGGACTGGTCCTGGCTTTGTCGGCCGTTGCAAGTATCCTGCCTGCCCGGAATGCCGCCCGGCTGACGATCCGAGAGGTCCTGGCGTACGAGTAAATCCAATCCGGTGGTCGAGTAGGGGTCGGGTCATCCAACCCCGTACACCTGCACCCACCGTGATGGCGCCCTTGCGCCATCATGCGGTGTCGAGACCACCAGTAATGGGCATCTTCGAATCCTTAGGCACGCATTAGGTAAGCGTTAAAAAACTCAGACTAGGGTAATCATGTATTGAACTTTAAAATTTTTTGCGCGACAATAATCTTGCTCGGAAAAAAAGCAAACCCAGGGAAACCTGGCGACGCAAAGTCATGGGTCTTCCGTCACATGCTCGTTGGTGACCAGATCGCCAGACTGCCGAAAATAGCAAAACCGCCGAAAGACGGTTACGCAAAGCCTGGTGTCTAAAGCTAGATAAATACTAGTCAGGACCGACCGGCTAACCGAAAAGCAAAGCTGCGGAAACGTAGTGACGCAAAGTCATGGGTCTAAAGTCGATAGACAAAGACTGCCAGACTACCAAAGAGCAAATCATTGCAGCAGGGATGACGAAAGTTGTCATCCCTGCTCAATTTAATCGGACACCACGCGCTGAGCGGAGCCGCAGGCGTAGTCGAAGCGCAGATGAGAGAGAAACGTTGTTTCGGGGATTTCACACAGTATAATAGAACATATGACCACCAAGCCTTCGAACAACCCGGGACGGCCCCGCCCCTTGGATCCCGAATCGAAACCTGACGACCGCGTGGACAACGCGCTGCGCCCGCAGAAGCTATCCGACCTGATCGGGCAGGACCAGGTCAAGGAAAACCTTGCCATCCTGATCGCGGCGGCGCGCCAGCGCGGCGAAGCGCTGGACCATGTGCTCTTTTACGGACCTCCTGGGTTGGGAAAAACGACTCTTGCCAATGTAGTTGCCAATGAGATGGGTGTGAATATCAAGGTGACAGCCGGTCCCGTCATCGAGCGGGCCGGCGATCTGGCCGCCATCCTGACCAACCTGCGGGCCGGTGACGTGCTCTTCATCGACGAGGTCCATCGCCTCGGGCGCGCGGTGGAGGAAGTGCACTATCCTGCCATGGAGGACTTTGCGCTGGACCTCGTGATTGCCAAGCGACCTTCGGCGCGCTCCATTCGCCTGAAACTGCCGCGCTTTACGGTGGTCTGCGCGACGACCCGGCTGGCCCTCGTCACCGCGCCGTTGCGCGCACGCTTCGGCGCGGTCTATCGTTTGGATTACTACGATCTGGAGGCGATGAAGTCCATCGTGGCGCGGGCCGCGGGCATGCTGAAGGTCGAGGTCGAGCCTGACGGCGTGGAGGAGATCGGTCGGCGGGCGCGCGGGACGCCGCGCGTGGCCCTGCGCCTGCTGCGCCGCGTCCGCGACTATGCCCAGGTCCGCGCGGACGGGAAGATCACCTCCAAAATCGCCAAAGAGGCGCTCGACCTGCTGCAGGTCGATCCGCTTGGACTCGACGACCTCGATCGGCGTGTGCTCAAGACGATCATCGGGAAGTACGGCGGCGGACCGGTCGGCTTGAACACGATCGCGGCCTCGATCAGCGAAGAGCAGGATACGATCATGGACGTGGTCGAGCCGTACCTGCTCCAGCTTGGCTTCCTGGACCGGACTGCGCAGGGGCGCATCGCCACGAAATCCGCCTATGAGCACTTGAAGCTGGAATATCGCGAGGAAGGCCAGCAAAGGTTGTTGTAATGTCGTTGCGAGCGACCTCAGTTTAGGATTGGCATGGAAAATCTTGCTCGTTTTTTAGTGATTGGCGGCCTTGTCCTGATCCTGATCGGCGGGGGAGTGTGGCTGGCCGCGAAATTTGG
>JBAVVF010000575.1:0-10593 GCA_049697155.1 Anaerolineales bacterium | reverse complement strand
GGCTGGCACCCAGCATCCGCCCCCGAGCGGTGAAGTCGACGGGACTCTGCATCAGCATGCCGTCCGCGCCGGCCATACTTTGCATGGAAGCTTCGCCTGCCCTGGCAAGTTCATCCGCGAAGACACCATCACCTCCGCCCTTCTCGCCGTGGCAGGCCGCGCAGTTCTGGGCGTAGAGCTCCCGGCCCCTGGCAAGAGACTCGTAAGTTGTGTTGGAGCGCCAGATCGAGCTGACAACATCCCATTTTTCGGATTCCGTCAAAGATGTCGATCCCAGACTGTCAAATGCCTGAAAAGGTGAGCTGGCGCGATAAAGATCAGGGTTGTTGAATGGGGAAATATCCAATTTGGCAGCTAACTGCTGACCGCTAATCGCTGATGGCTGACGGACTGGAACGGCAGGCGCCTCGTGCGGCGCGTCGATGTCCAGACCCAGAGTCACATAAAGCGGCACCGAAGGTTTGCCGGGATCCGAAGCTGGTCCGCTGACTTCGATCGTGCCGCGCATCCGCCAGTGATTGAGACCACACCAACGCGTGCAGAAGAACGTGTAGACTCCGGGTTTGTCGAAAGTCACGGCGACCTTCGTCACCTTGCCAGGTTCCACGTCCACCGCATCCATCTCCATTTGACCGATGGCAAATCCATGGACCACATCGTCCGAAGTCAGGCTCAGGTGAAGCGGCTCGCCTGCTTCCGCCCGAATCACATCCGGACTCCAGCCGCCCGTCTCGGCCATCCGGGCGTGGATCAAAGGTGTGCGCGTCCAGAAGACCAGGGGGACTCCAACCGCAAGGACAACCCCGGTCATGACCAGAATGCGTGAGAGAAATTCTGAACGTTTCATAACAGTAACCAGAGCATGATCAGGGTGGCCGTGAAACAATAGAAGATGACAGAGATTGCCGAGGTCCTGACTTCAGCGGCCGCCTTCTGCGCCGTCCGCGCCGACCAGATCAGCCCGCCGACCAGGGCCAGCGTCTGCCCGGGCGCCAGAACCGACGTCAGCACCGGCTGCCAGGCCATGTTCGCCGTTCCGACGAGATCCCAGCCGAGTCCAAGCGGATCGGAAAGGGATGCAAGGATATAACTGGCATTGCTGAGCACGAACGACAGGCTGAACGCCACCCAGAACATCAAGCCCAGAGGGATCAGAGAGGTGGAAAGGGCCGCAAAGCGCTTTTTGGCAGCTTTCAGATTCTGAAAGCTCAAGCTGCACATCGCAAAGATCGCCGGCATGAGCACAAAAATGATCCCAAGAAAAACCGCCGCGTAGATGAACCAGGAGCCTGTCCCGACGTTGTAGGCCGCGTCCTTGAGTACGCTCCAGGGGCCCAGCAGGACGGCGGCATAGATCATCGCCGAGCCGAGCATGATGAAGGCTTTGAAGGCTTCATCCATCCGGACGGAAGGTTTGGCCAGGTCGGCTGAGAACGAGCGGAGATTGATGGCAATGTTGTCGTGGGGACAGGTACGGATACATTCCATACATAATCCACAGTACGTGTTTTTGGTCAGCCCGCCCGGGAAGACGTCCCAGGGGCAGCCGTATCCGTTCGCCGAACCGTTATAGCAGGGTTTGCCAGCGCACGAAGCGCAAACCTGCTTGTCCTTGACACGCAATTCCACGGGAGCAGCCTGTGAATACAGACCAATAAATCCGCCGACCGGGCACAGGTAACGACAGAAAGCACGGCGTTCGAAAACCATGCTTAGGCCGATGGCAGCAAAAAACATGGCGGCCAGGACAATGCCAGTCACATTGGGAGTTGTCAGGAGAATGCTGCTAAACAGGGCCAGCAGAAGGAAGGAAATATTTTGCAGCCAGATGTTTCGGAATGCATTCGGCCAGCGCAGGTTGAGCCAGCCCGGTTTTTTGTCCGGCGGATTCAGGACCGCCCCACGCTGCAGCCATTCCCCCGGAAGCGGGATCGGGCAGACGGCGCACCAGCCGCGCCCGAAGAAGGGCACGGCCACGAGGATCAGAACTGCCCACCACGCGATCCACACAAAGACGATGCTGAAGTTGCGGCTCCCGACCGGCGTCCCGAGGAGTCCTGCCAGGATGGCAAAGAGGTATCCCGCCAGCATCACGGCAAAAACCGCGAGTTGAGGCCAGCGGCTCTTGACTGCCAATTTGATCAGCGGGAAGCGGGTAAGTTCAACGCGGGCCATGATGCCTATAAACCTCTTTCGTCTTTCCTCTTTACGAAAGAGGAAAGACGAAAGAAACCAATCAAACTGATCGCTGCCAGCCCAACCGACCGGTACAGCCACTGGTTCGGGCCGACATTCAGCTTACCGATCATGAAGGGATGCATCGCTCCGCAGGTGACGTTGCAGCGCACCCGGTAGGAGCCTGCTTTGTCTGCAGTAAAGGTCAGCGTCCCGGTTTGGCCGGGGTCGGACTCGACGGAGAGTCCATAGCCATCAACGTACAACCCGTGAACCACATCCGTACTGACCAGTTCAATGGTCACGGTGTCGCCGGGGTTAACACGAAGTTCAGCAGGTGAATACGCAAACTGCCGGGCTTCCACTCGAAAGTTCCGCTCCTGAGGTATGGCGCGCTGAACTGGCAGTGGGGCGAAAGCCACTACCAGTCCAGCCGCTGCAAGAAGGAGAAGAAACAGTCGAGACTTCATTACTCAGGAATATTGGATGGTCCATATTTGGAATACGTCGCGTCGACATACGCTCTGGCCTCCTGCGGACTCTTCCCTTCTCGCAGCAGCCGCATGACGTCCTGGGTAATATCCACACAGATGGAACAGCCCAAGGCGTGATTATCGAAGGTAAGGCCGCCATTTGCATTTACCCCGGAAACATAGCAGGCATAGTTTGAGGCATGGCCGATATTTCCGCAGCCGCAATAGCAGGGAATATCCTGCATGACATCAGGGTTCGCCGACGCAAATTGATAAGATTGTTGCACAACAACGGGTGCTGCCTGAACCTCTGCGGGCATTTGATCGAGAGGCATCATGTGCAGATCCGTCTCGTCAGAGGCGGAGCAAGCCGAACCGGTCACAGCCAGCAGGGAGAGAACGATGAGCAATAGAGACCATTTACGCATTATGTGGCATCCTTTCAGGCACTTTCGGCCTGGTTGCATTATAGATTTGCAGGGAATGATCCATCAGTGACAATGAACACCGATAACTTGTGAAATATGACCTGTTTTATCTTAATCAGGAATTGAGGCTCTTTTCAGGGATAAATCCATGGGGAGCGGGCCCCTCAAAGCTTTCGCTGACATAAGGAAAGGCCCACCACACCAGTCCAAATCCAAACCACAGACCGGAGAGCCAGCGTGCCCAGGAGTTGAACGAGCCAATAGCATCCCCTGCATAGAAAGAAGCGGGAAAAGAATTCCGGGTCAGGAGAGCCAGCCAGTGATTGGTATAGCGAAAACCCTGCACAAGTCCACTGAAATCACTGATAACGTGAGTCAGTCCGTCCAATACTATTGGAAAAGCCAGCAGGGCAAATATCCAGATCGGAACTTTCGGGTTGCGCTTCCCGAACAAAGCCCACAGGAGACCCGCGACCCAGACCCCGCCATACATGGAGATCATGCGGTCAGACCAGGCCACCTTCCAGCCCATTTCCGGGTTGCCAACGAATTGTCTCAAGACGAACGGGTTATCGGTTTGCTGCCAGGCAGCCTGGATCTCATCGACCGAGTACATCAACTCGGGCCCAAAGAAGAACAGGGAGCGCTGCGGCAGCTGATGGCAGACAAAGCTATAGGCTCCATAAATCACTTTACCCACCACAGGCAAATTCCATTTCATCATGACCGGCGCCAGAAACGGAAGAAGGACAAATAACCCATAGAGCGCCAGAAAGACGGTCAGCCATTTAACTTTGAAGGCAGGAATGTATTTCGGCTTTGCAATCATTTCAAAAATGAGGCCGGGCTGGCCCGGCCTTCTCCTTGGATACTATGTTTAAATCTTCTGTCCTCGCAGCCGCAGGCTGTTTGTCACGACGAACACACTGCTGAACGCCATCGCACCGGCTGCCAGGATCGGGTTGAGAAAACCCAGTGCCGCGGCCGGGATAAGGATGACGTTATAGAAAAATGCCCAGAACAGGTTTTGTTTGATCGTGCGCAGAGTCTTGCGCGAAAGCGAGATGGCGCGCGCCACCCCGCGCAGGTCGCCGCTCATCAGCGTCACAGGCGCGGCAGCCATGGCGACGTCCGTCCCGGTGCCGATGGCAATGCCAACGTCCGCCTGAGCCAGGGCCGGGGCGTCGTTCACGCCGTCGCCGACCATCGCGACGATCTTCCCACCAGATTGCAGCTTCTTGACTTCAGCCGATTTACCTTCGGGCAAGACTTCGGCCAGGACCTGATCGATGCCGACCTGCCGCGCGATCGCTTCGGCGGTCTTCTGGTTGTCGCCGGTGATCATCGCCACCCTCAGGCCCATGCGGTGCAGCTCAGCGATGGCCTCCCGCGAGCCTTCCTTCAATGTATCCGCGACCGCGATCACACCTTCCACGTGACCATCCATGGCGACCAGCATGGCCGTCTTGGCTTCACTCTGGAGGCGCGTCACCTCGGATTCGAGTCCGTTCAGCGACCAGCCGCGGGCCTGCATCATGCGGGCGTTCCCGATCGCGACGCTTCGTCCCTCGACCTCGGCCTGGACCCCGTGACCCGGCTCGGCCTTGAACCCGGCCGCTTCGGCCAGACTCAGCCCACGCGTGGTTGCCTCGGCCCAGATGGCTTCGCCGAGCGGATGCTCACTCCCCTTCTCCACCGAGGCGGCCAGGCGGAGCAACTGATCACTGCTCACTGAATACTGATTACTGACTACCACATCTGTAACCGCGGGTTGTCCCTTGGTAATGGTCCCGGTCTTATCCAGCACCACCACCGAAACCTTCCCGGCCCGCTCCAGCGCTTCGCTGCTGCGGAACAGGACGCCCATCTCGGCGCCTTTGCCCGTGCCCACCATGACCGCCGTCGGCGTGGCAAGCCCCATCGCGCATGGACAGGCGATCACCAGCACCGCGACCATGTTGATCAGGGCACGCGTAAATTGATCGTCGATTTGGGGAGCAAGAAAATACCAGGCAGCAAAGGTCAGCATTGCGATGGCAATTACAATCGGCACGAAGACCGCCGAGACCTGGTCCGCCAGTTTCTGGATCGGCGCCTTGCTGCCCTGCGCGTCTTCTACCAGCTTGATAATCTGTGCCAGCGCAGTCTCTTTGCCAACCTTCGTCGCTTCGAACTTCAGCAGGCCAAGCTTGTTCAGGGTCGCGCCGATGACCGGGTCACCCTGCTTCTTCTCGACGGGCAGCGACTCACCCGTCAGCATGGATTCGTCGACCGAGCTGCGTCCCTCGATGATCACACCGTCCACAGGGACTGTCTCGCCGGGTTTGACAAGCACAACATCGCCCACGCGCACATCGTCGGCAGGCACTTCCGCCTCAACTCCGGCACGGATGACGCGGGCGGTCTTGGCACGCAGTCCCATCAGCTTCTTGATCGCTTCCGAGGTGCGGCCCTTGGCCCGGACCTCCAGGAACTTTCCGAGCTTAATCAACGTAATGATGACCGCCGCGGTCTCGTAGTAGACGTGTCCCGCCAGCCATCCAAATGTGATCGGCAGGGAGTAAAAGAAGGCCGCGGAGGAACCCATTGCGATCAGCACATCCATGTTCGCGGACCGGTTGCGCAACGCCTTGAACGCGCCGACGTAATATTGCCAGCCTACGTAGAATTGCACCGGCAGGGCAAGCGCCAGCATCAGCCAGTTGGTCCACGGCTTGGGCGCGGCAGCCATGCCCTCCATCCCGGTCATTTCATAGAACATCGCCGGCAGCAGGTTGAAGTCGCGCGCCATCGCAAACAGGAACAGCGGCACGGTGAAGATCAAGCCGATGATGAGCAGACGGCGCTGCTCATTGATCTCGTGCTCGCGCGCCATGGCTTCGGCATCTTCGGCTTCCCCACCCAGCTCGACGGCCTCGAAGCCGGCCGAGGCAACCGCCCGGCGCAATTCCGCCTGCGTGACGATCGTCGGCACGTACTTGACGCGCGCCTTTTCCGTGGTGAAGCTGACCTGCGCATCGAGTACACCTTCCAGGCTTGCGAGCGCTTTCTCCAGACGCCGCGCGTCGTTGTCGTCGGCGAGGCGCTTGATGATGAGATCGGCTTCTCCGGTCGCGACGCCGTACCCGGCGCGGTTGACGCGCGCGATCATATCTCCGAGCCCCAGCTTGGCAGCATCGAATTCAACCGTGGCGCGCTCGGAGGAAAGATTGACCACCGCGGTATTCACGCCATCAAGTTTCTTGAGGTTGCGCTCCACCGTCGCAACACAATTTGCACAGGTCATGCCGGTAATGGGTAACGTTAATTGTTTTGTCTCAGACATTTCGTACTCCATCCATGTCGTTGTGAGTCTTCGCGAAGCAATCTCCTCTTTCGTGGGGGTTGCTTCGCGGCGCGAGGCGCCACCCGCAACGACATTTGAAATTACAGACTGATCAAACCTTCGGCGGGATAGTTGATCTCGGCCAGCAGGGCCTTGATCTGCGCTTCGCTGGCGGGTGCGTCGAACGTGATCTGGACCTTCCTGGTCTCCTGATCCGCTTTGACCGACTGAACACCCTGCAGCTCGCCTACTTCGGTCTCGATCGTGTGGGTGCAGTGTCCGCAGTGGATGGCGGGGACGTTATAAGTTACTGTGGTCATGTTATTTCTCCTATGGAAAATTGAATTTTTATTCCTGATCGACGACAATCAGCTCCCCAACCATCCCGGCAGCTTCATGTCCTTCCACGGAACAGAAAACTTTGTAGGTTCCGGGGTCTGCAACGGTCAATTGAAAAACACTGGTTTCCCCCATCCCTGCGGAAACGTGCAGGTCATAGTTTTGTTCCTGCCCATGAGCATGATGAGCTTCGGAGCCGCTATCCTGAACCATGTCGGTTGTAGCCTTGATCTTCTCCACAACAAAATCATGCTCGATCTTGCCGGTATTTTCGATGGTAAATGTAACCGGCTGGCCGGCGGGAACGGTAATGGCCGCGGGGCTATACGCAAAGTCGGTCATCTCCACGGTAACTTCCGTTGCCGGCTTGGACGACCCGGAAGAACAGGCCGTCAGCAATATCAACGAAGCTACAACCAGTAAAACTCTCTTCAACATAAATCAGCCTCCATTAAACTTTGGTCGACATCTCAAAAACTTCGGTGATTTCCTTCAGGACGCGCTCGCGCTCCTTCTTATCATTGCCCTGGATGGCGGTTATGACACATGAATTCAGGTGCTCCTCCAGGATTCGGGAACTAACCTTCCCCAGCGCGGCTTCGATGGCCTGGATCTGGCGGATGATGTCGATGCAGTAGGCATCCTCCTCCACCATGCGGATGACGCCGCGTAAGTGCCCTTCCACGGTCTTGAGTCTGCGGATTGTGGTGTCGTTTTCCATAATTTCCTCGTAATCTCAGAGCAGGTCAGGCTGCTGTTTCTTACCCCCCCCCCAGGGGGTGGGATACCTGATAATAACATGCAGCCCTGCCCTGAGTCAAGAGATTTCGGATGAAAGATGTCATACTTTGGGTGGACAAAGTGCCTATGGAGTAGAATTGTCCCATGACGATAAATCCAGCTGATTTGCGCCGCGTCAGCGTCTTCAAGGATGCCACAGATGAAGATCTCAAGTTATTCACAGCGAAAGGCATCCTGCGCTCGATCGAAGAAGGTTAGTTTTTCTTCTTCCAGGGCGATCCCGCCACCTATTTCTATGTTTTGATCTCGGGGAGAGCCAAGCTTCTGCAGACCAGCCCTGCCGGCCAGCAGGTCAATTTGCGGACGATCAACGAGTGGCAGATGTTCGGCGCCCTGGGCGCGGTTCGCGAAGATGCCACCTACCCTGCCACGGCCCAGGCGCTCCAGCAGAGCACCGCGCTGGCCATCGAGAGCAGCTTCCTGAAAGAGATGATGGCTACACGCCCTTACTTGAATATCAACCTGATGCAATTGATGACAGGCTATATCATGGAAATGCAGGAGCGCTACCGTGAGCTGGCCACCGAACGCGTGGAGCGCCGGATCGCCCTGACCGTCCTGAGGCTGGCCGCCCAAATCGGCAGGCGGACAGACGATCAGGAGATGACGGTCGAACTGCCGCTCTCCCGCCAGGACCTGGCCGAATCCTCCGGGACGACCATCTTCACCGTCAGCCGGGTGCTGGCCGATTGGGAGCGGCGCGGCTTCGTCGAGGCTGGCCGCGAGCGGGTTGTGATCCGGAATCCGCACGGGCTGGTGCAAATCTCCGAGGGACAGGACCAGTAACCGGCTGGGAAACGAGCGAAACCTCCAGGAGTACGCGAGACGCGTACTCTTTTTTGTTATTTGCGCTGGCGCAAAGACAAAATTTCACAAATCAGATATCATTTGTGCAAATGGACACAAAAGCACTCCACACCGATCTGACCGTCGAGCAAATCCTGCAGGGATCGCCGCGCGTTTTTGCGGTTTTTCTGAAAAACAAGACGAAATGCGTCGGTTGTTTCATGCAGCATTTCTGCACGCTCAAGGATGTGGCGGAAACCTATCAAATCCCCCTGGAAAAACTGATCCAGGAACTTGAAGTTGTGTCTGCTGAGGAATCATAACCAAAGGAGTATCCTGTGAAAAACAAGTTTAAGCTTTTGAGCCTGCTTATGGCAATCTCCGTCCTGCTCTCTGCCTGTGCGAATGCGAATGTCAATGCAGTGCAGGAAGGAAACAGCGTCGCGGCCATCGGCAAAGTTGTCGAATATGCGCTCACAACCGGCATGGTGGACGGCAAAATGGTATACATTGGCGAAGGCGGCGGCATTGACGGCGTCGTCAACCCGACACTGAGCGCAATGGTCGGCGATACGCTGAAGGTCACCCTCACGAGCGGTGAAGGCGTGGAGCACGATATTGCCTTCCCCGATTTCAACGCCATGTCCGAGCACGTGGTCGGCAAGGGCACGAGCACCACGTTCGAGTTTGCAGTCGACAAGGGCGGCTCTTTCGCCTACTTCTGCCAACTCCCGGGACACCGGCAGGCCGGCATGGAGGGGAAATTTGAAGTGGCCGGCGGTACAGCCAGCGACGCGGTTTCGGTTGTGCCGGTGAGCAATAATGCTGCCCCGAGTGGACCGGTCATCGTGAACGGGCCTGCGGCCACCGGCGCGGACATCGTCCGTGACCCCACCGAGATTCCCGCCCCGATCGGGCAGCGCGAGCCCCAGACCGTTCGCATCGACCTGGAAACGGTGGAGATCGAAGGCCAGCTCGCGGATGGAACGACCTACAAGTATTGGACGTTCAACGGCAAGGTGCCGGGTCCCTTCTTCCGGGTGCGCGTCGGCGACACTATCGAAGTTCACCTGAAGAACCTGACCAACAGCACCATGCCGCACTCTGTGGACTTCCACGCCGTGACCGGGCCGGGCGGCGGCGCGACGATGACACAGACCCCTCCCGGTGGAGAAACCACGTTCACTGCCAAGGCGCTGAACCCCGGCCTGTATGTGTACCACTGCGCCACCCCGATGGTCGCCCAGCACATTGCCAACGGCATGTATGGCCTGATCCTGGTGGAACCGGAAGAAGGTCTGCCCCCGGTCGACCGTGAGTTCTACGTGATGCAGGGCGAGCTGTACACCAGCGAAGCTTTTGGCTCCACCGGACACCTGTCGGAAAACGTACAGGCCCTGTTGAACGAAGACCCTGAATACCTGGTTTTCAACGGTGCCGTCGGAGCTTTGACCGCACAGAAACCTCTCAAGGCCAATGTCGGCGAAACCGTACGCATCTTCTTCGGCGTCGGCGGACCCAACTTCACCTCCTCGTTCCACGTCATCGGCGAGATCTTCGACCGGGTCTACGACCAGGCCTCCCTGACATCTCCCGCACTGACGAACGTCCAGACGACGCTGGTTCCCCCGGGCGGCGCGACGATGGTCGAGTTCGGACTGGAAGTGCCCGGCAACTACATCCTGGTGGACCACGCACTTGCACGATTACAACGCGGCCTGGCCGGATACCTGGTGGTGGAGGGCGACGCAAATCCTGAGATTTTTAACGGCACACCGTCAGGCGACAGCGGACACTAGTCAGCCAAACGAATTGAAAAAGCCCCGTGTTGCACGGGGCTTTTTTGTCTATCGAGAAAGCTTTTGGTACAGATCCTGGGCAAATTTGAACAGCGCGCCCTGTTCGGATTTTGAGGGCGGCTTGTCCCCGGTCCCAAAGAACCTCAAGGTGACCTCCATACGGTCAGATACACCCTTCGGGTCGGAGGCATCCAGCCGTGTCTCGGCGAAACTGGCAGCCCAATCATGGAATTGATCCTGTTCCCGGGAAGACAGCAGCTCGGCAAATGTACCCATCCGACCTTCTGCCTGGGGCTTGCATTGACTGGCATACACTTCGCCTGAAAGAAAAACCGTCAGCGTGTCACAGAAACCGGCGATCCCGCCTGTCCGTTTCCAGGTCAGGGCCAAGGTGGCAGGCTGAATGCGGCTGCCATCTTCGCTCGTGTGATATTAATATTGGATACCATTTGCTTCCAGGATGATGA
>JBAVVF010000574.1:0-2719 GCA_049697155.1 Anaerolineales bacterium | reverse complement strand
GGTCTCGACACCGCACCTGCGGTGGGTGCAGGTGTACGCCCTGCGGGCTACTCGACCGACGGCGCCACTCGCAATGACGGAAATGATTCGTAATAAAAAAGCAAGTGAGATGTTATTTCTCTCACCTGCTTTTGATTGCGAAGGACTCAAGGCTACGGCTCGATGGCGTCGATGTCACACCAACCGTCAAGATCACCCGGGGGACAAGTAAGCTTGATCCACGGATAGGTTCCCGTCAGCCCAAGGCTGTCAATATCTATCGTAATACCGGTGCCGTTATACAAAGAGGGATCGGTGGAAAGAATTCTGCAGTTATCGTCTTCCAGAGGAAGACAATAACCGGCTACACTTCCGTTGTTACCTGGGTTCGAGTCGCCCCAATAGAATACTGTAGTCCATGCAGTTCCATCGGGACTGATCTCGATCACGATCTGATCCAGGTCTATCCCTGTATTTGTAGGAGGATCAAAATACCGTTCATAGTATACGAAACTATGAGCGATTCCCGGACTGAGCACCATGGTGATGGAATTTCCTGATCCTAGAAGCAGATAGGGCCACTCACCATTCCCAGGGCCGATAGTTAGCTCACTGGTCAGGGCCGGGGTCGATTCTGGACCGGCATTATTATTCCCAAGGTTAGTATCAGTAAAAGGTGCTGGTGTAGTGACGGAAGCAGAAGCACTGAGTGTACTCGACACAACTGGGATGTCAGCGGTGATCGTATACGTAACGACGGCACCCCCAGGGAGATTGACAGTGTCAATGACACTGAGTCCTGAATCTGGAGTGCAGGTGGCACCACCCGTCGTTGAACAAGTCCAGTTTGCAGCCGTGATTTCAATGGGCAGAGTCACCAACACAGGTACGTTATTTACAATAGCTGCGCTGCTGTTTGTAACGACGACCGTATAAATCACTATGCCGCCCGGTATATAGGACACGTCCCTATCAGTTATCGAAACCTGCAGATCGACATCGGGGATAGGTGTATTGGTCGGCGGGTCGGAGGGCGGCCTGCGTGTCGAAGTCGGCGGCAGAGGAATCCAGACCAGCGTATTGGTGGGACTGGCAGTGACCGGTGTGAAGGTGGCCGGGACGGCGATTGTCCCGGGGATTGTGCTCGTCGCAGGAGGCGGTGGCGGCAGCGGGGTGCCGGTGGAGAACTCGGCGCCGGGCGTCAGAAAAAGGCCCATCCAGTCCGGCGGGGTGAGGATGAGCATATCGACCGGCTCGATGAAGCCCTGCGGCCTGTTCGTCAGGAAGTCGCGGTTGGGGTCGATGTTCGAGCCCATGTCCGTGTCGAGCTGCCAGCTGGGGGAGAAGCGCAGCGCCCACTGTCCGGCCACGATCACGCACAGGAAGCCGATCAGCAGGATGACGAGGATGATGCCCCAGTCACGCCGCTCGGGCTCGGATACTTTCTCACTTTTTTCCATTGTTGCTCACGGGTCCGTCGATCGGCAATCTCACAAAAACCGTTGTGCCGGGATGTGTTTTCTCGTTGTTGCCGGAGCTTTCCAGCCAGATGCGCCCCTGGTGAGCGTTCACGATGCCGCGTGCAATCGCCAGTCCCAGGCCCGGTCCGCCACCTTTGAACTTGGTCTTGCCGGAGGAATGCAGGAGCACTTCGCCGGTCTGGTAGAACTTCTCGAAGACCAGCTGCTGATACTCGGGGTCGATGCCCACGCCCGTATCCTTGACGACGATCTCGATCGCCGGCCGGCCGGCCTCCCGCAGGGTCCGTCCTGTGACGCTGACTTTGCCGCCATCGGGTGTGTATTTGATGGCGTTGCCGATCACATGGGAAAAGACCTTGTAAAGGAAGTCCTTGTCGGCACAGATCACCGGCAGGTCGCTGATCCCGTCAAGAGTAAAGGTAATCCGGCGTTCAGCGATGGCAGGCTGGAAGGCCTTTTGAACCTTCTGGAAGACCGTGTCGATCTCCAGTTTGGCAGGCATGATCTCGAGCTGGTTGCTGTCGATGCGCGAGACGTCCAGCATGTTGTCGATGACTTCCATCATGCGGGTCGAGCCGTCCAGAATGCCGGCCATATATTTCGAGAATTCCGGATTCCCATTCAGCTTCATTTGAATCATTTGGGCGTAGCCCTGCACGAGGGTCATGGGCGTGCGCAGTTCGTGGGCCGAGACCTGGATGAAGCGGGTCTTGGTGCGGTCCATCTGCTCGAGGATGCGATTCGTCTTCTCCAGCTCGAGGGTCCGCTGCTGGAGATTCTCGGTCATCACGTCGAACGTTTGGGCAAGCACACCGATCTCGTCCCTGCTCCTGACATCGGTGCGCTGGGTCAGGTCACCTGCGGCGATGGCACGGGAAGTATGGACCAGCTTGTAGAGTGGATTGATGATCAGCCGTGCCACGAAATAGCCGATCATGATCACGGCGATCATGGCGATGGTATACAGAATGATGTAGTTGTTGCGGTTGACCGCCCCGGATTCGACGACGAAGTCCAGCGGCAGGATCACGGAAAAGACTCCCAGGCGGTCCTCGCCAACCTTCAGCGGACTGCGCGCCAGGCTGTACCAGCGCCCATCGACGTCGAAGTCCTCGCCCGCCACGTTCTTGTCCTCCACGATGATCTGCGCGTACGTTTCGGCGGATATGGAGATCGTGCGCAGGAATAATTGCTCGGTGCCCTGAGTGCCCAGGGAGGAGGCCAGGGCCTGTCCATTTTCCCCGTAAATGATGACATCG
>JBAVVF010000573.1:0-7078 GCA_049697155.1 Anaerolineales bacterium | reverse complement strand
GAGGCGGAGCGCCAGTGGATGTGGGCGAACTACGCGCCTGAGCCGCGCATGCGCCTCAACCTGGGCATCCGCCGCCGGCTGGCGCCCCTGCTCGACAACGATGAACGCAAAATCCGGCTGGCTTATTCACTGCTCTTCACTCTCCCGGGTTCACCCATTCTTTATTATGGCGACGAGCTTGGCATGGGAGACAACATCTGGCTGGACGACCGCAACGGCGTGCGCACGCCGATGCAGTGGGAAGCTGGACCGGCTGCCGGCTTTTCACAGGCGCCCAGTGCCTCCCTGTACGCACCCGTCATTGACGACAACACCTATGGCCCTGCGCGGGTCAACGCCAGGTCCCAGCTTGACGATCCAAATTCGATGCTGAACCTCATCCGCCACATGATCGCCATTCGAAAACAGCAGCAGGCGTTTGGCTGGGGGGAGTTTGAATTGATTGATGTCCGCAACGACGCGATCGCCGCCTTTCAGCGGACCCACAACGGCGAGACAATTCTGGCCGTCCATAATCTGAGCGATGCAAGGCAAAAGGTTTCCCTGCCATTAAAAAAGCCGGTCAAGTCCCTGACCGACCTTCTCACTCAAAAGCAGTTTATGCCTGCGAAAGAAAACCTTGAAATTGAATTATTGCCTTACGAGTATCTCTGGTTGAAGTAGCTACATGTCGTTGCGAGGGAGCCCGTAGGGCGACGAAGCAATCTCCTGATTAGAGGAGATTGCTTCGTCGTGGCGCCTCGCGCTGAGCGGAGCCGCAGGCGAAGACGAAGCGGGCGCCACTCCTCGCAACGACATTTATTCTTCTCCCACAGTATGCAAAAGAGCCATATTTGGGGGACGCACGGCGCCCACGGGAAAGCCGCAAACCAGGACGACCTGATCGCCCGGTTCGACCACCTGTGAGCGCAGCAGGGCCTGATCCACGTGCTGAAGCATCTCTTCGACCGAATTGACAAACGGAACCAGTTCCGGGCGGATGCCCCACATGAACGTCATGCGCCGGGCCGTCTCGGGGCTGGGTGTAAATGCCATGACCGGTACACGCGGCCGGATCTTGGACATCAGCCAGGCGGTTTGTCCCTGCATGGTGAAGCAGGCCACCGCGGTGACGTTCTTGTCGTTGGCAAGGGCCTGCGCGGCCCGCGCCATGGAAGCTGCATCGCTTTGCTCGAAGCCGCTGACATGCTGCGGCGCGCCCCACTCCAGAAAATGTATCTCCGCTTCGCGCACGATCCGATCCATCATTTGAACCGACTCAACCGGATATGATCCCACAGCCGATTCAGCCGACAGCATGACCGCGTCCGTTCCGTCGAAGACGGCATTTGCCACATCGGAGGCCTCGGCCCGCGTGGGCAGCGGATTTATGATCATCGATTCGAGCATCTGGGTGGCCGTGATGACCAGTTTGGCGCGCAGGTTGGCCGTATGGATGATACGCTTCTGCTGGACGGGCACACGCTCAGGCGGGAGTTCCACGCCCAGATCGCCGCGCGCAACCATCACCCCATCGACAATATCCAGGATCGCATCGAGGTTATCGAGCGCCTCGGGCTTTTCGAGCTTCGCAATCAGCAGGGGCAAACGCCTGCCATTCGAGAACCGCTCCATGGCATCCCTGACCTTTTTGACATCGTCGGCGGTGCGGACAAAGGAGATCGCGACCGCGTCCACGTTCTGCGAGATCCCGAACGCCAGGTCCGCCTCGTCTTTTTCGGTAAACCCGTCGATGCGCAGACGCACCCCGGGAAGGTTGATACCCTTGTGAGAGGAGAGCAGTCCACCCACAACCACCTTCGCCGCCAGCGCGTTCGCGTCTTTGACGGAGAGCACCTCGAGGGCGAGACGCCCATCGTCGAGCAGCAGCCGGTCTGATGGGCGGACCGAGTCGAAGAGCTGGCGAAAATCCACGGGAATGTTCTTGCGGCCGTTTCCGGGCGGCGGCGTACCGGTCACAAACAGAGTGACCTCCTCCCCCACTGAAAGCTGGATGGGCTCCGAAAGCTCCCCCACCCGGATCTTGGGCCCCTGCAAATCCTGCAGGATGCCGACGGAGACACCCAGCTTTTGCGAGACCCTGCGGATGCGCGCGATGCACTCGGCATGCAGTTCGTGCGTGCCATGCGAAAAGTTCAGGCGGGCCACATTCATGCCGGCCAGGATCAGCTTCTCGATCATCTCTTCGCTTTGACTGGCAGGCCCGATCGTTGCGACAATTTTTGCTTTTCGTGTCATAGATCAATCCACTTTCGAAAGTAGTTTGTGCCCCTGCACATATCAATGGTACTCCATAAAACGAAGCCTGACGAGATTGCGCTCGTCAGGCTTTCCAGGTCAATTTTCGCCATGCAATTTACTGCGGCTGAGTGGGCGAACGCAGGCCATATTTAAGAAACACCCACTGGGACAAAATGCCAAGCCCGAGAATCAGATAAGCTCCAAAGTAGGCAAGATCGAACACGTCCACTAGATTCACATTCCAGGCATACCGCTCGGAGGCCTCGACGACGGCATATAGGAGGTCTGTAAACGCAAACGCCAAGAGTCCCAGCCAGGGACGGGCAAAAGCGCCGCCGCCAAACTGGCGGACCAGCCCGATCGCAATCCCTGCCAGAAAGACGTCGGCAACCGGATAGAACGAATTAATCGCCGCAACCAGCTGGCTTTCGGCCCCCAGCCACGTGACCAGCAGATGATAAACCAAGCTGTAGAGCAGTCCTAAAACCACCACCGCCACCAAAATGCGGACCCACAACTCGCGCCGGCTGGGACTGGACAGAAGGCGGTACTGAATGAATAAGGCATGGGTAAAGAAGATATAACCGGCCACCCAGAAAATATCGGCACCACTGACAGTAACCTCACCCCAGGCAATGTCCAGCCCACCCCAGATCAGCTCTGCGATGACCCACGACCACAGCCCGACTGCAAAATAGCGCCAGACGCGGCGAGGTGTTTCCGCCCGCTCGAAACGCTCCCAGACCAGGGTTGCCATCACAGCCGTAAAGGCGGCCGCGATTACCGGGAGTAAGTTGATCAGGATATGGTTGCCGATATTCGCAAGATTCAGGGTATCGTAAAGGGCAATAGACAACACGACGAATAGGACAGCCCCGAGCTTTGCCCAGCTTCGTATGCGGTCAGAAGTATTCTTAGCTTTCCATGCAAATGGCATAATCCATTACCTCCGCGCCGCGCTCGTGACGCCGCCCGCACCCGACTGGCTGTAGATGTGGCGGGTAAGCAGCTCACGATGATAGGGATCCATCTTGACCAGCACTTCGCGCGAGATACCGTCCGTCATGCGCGCGCCCAGGGCGGGACTCGCCTCCGACTGAAAGTAGCGGACGAGATCCACATAGAATCCTATGGCGGTTTGCAGGCTGTCAAAATACTGACGATTCACGATGCCGTTGCCTGTGACCGCGACATTCCATCCATTCGTACGCGTCCAGGTCGAAAGACGCTCGCACAGACGTTCCGTCAGCGTGCGGCCGGCTAATTCGCTGAAACGGTTCAGAAGCATCCGCATCAGCGGACCGAATGCCAGGCGCAGTTCATACTCACGCCAGGTATCGTGCTCATGGCTGCTGACATAACGCGTCACGGAGTAACTGTCCCTCGGCAGGGTCTGTGAGAAGGATGTATCGTTTATGGCAAAGCGGGCATCGCCCTGTCCAAAGGACAATTCCTCAACGATGGGTGTGGCCTGGCCAGCCAGCAGGCAATACTTGTTCATGGCTGTGCTGTGAATATGCAGAATACTGGGTTCCGGTTCGAGCGACCACTTCTTGGCAGAATCAATTAACCCCTCCGGCCGCAGGGTGTGGGGTTCCACCCGGACCACAGGCGCCTCACTGGCAACCCGCACAAAGCGCAGTCCATCCAGAGGAAGACGGATAAAGCCTGCCGAAATGCAGGACTGATCCAGCTCGTCGAACCAGGACTGCCGGGAAACCACTTCTACGGAATCTTCAAGACAACGGTAGAGCTTCAGCTGGACCCCCTCCAGGAAGACGAACATCAGGCTCGGACCCGACGGACAGCTCAGGCGCATCAAGCCGGTGAAAAGGTCCTCCCGCCGTGTCTGAATCAGCGTTTCCACATAACCTGCGGAAATGTTGCGATGTGAGTCAGGTATGAAGGCGGAAAGGTTCGGCATGGATGCGCCTGTGAATTGGTTAATGATAAGCAGGGACGCCCGAAGCGTCAACTGTCATTCCTGCAAAGTTTTTACAGGTAATGCAGCTCCTTTGCCTGTTTTTCGAGATCCGCCCGGAAATCGGGGTGCGCGATCCCGATCAGCTGCCGGGCCCGCTGGCGGATGGTCCTGCCATACAGATCGGCGACGCCGTACTCGGTCACCACGTAGCGCACGTGATTCCGGGTGGTGACGACGCCCGCTCCCAGTTTGAGCATGGCCGCGATCCGGGTGACGAGCGTGCCGTCCCGCAGGGTCGTTGTGCTGGGCAGGGCAATGATCGGCACGCCATCCTTCGAACGCGAGGCGCCATAGATGAAGTCGAGCTGGCCGCCGACACCGCTGTAGAATTTTGGCCCGATGCTGTCCGCACAGACCTGGCCGGTCAGATCGACCTCGATGGCCGAATTGATCGCGACCATGCGCTCATTCTGGGCGATCACGAACGGATCGTTGACGTATTCGGTGCGGTGCATTTCAATGAGCGGATTATCGTCCGACCACTTGTACAGCTCACGCGTGCCCAGCATGAAACCGGCGATGATCTTTCCGGGATGCAGCGTCTTGCGGGCATTGGTCAGCACGCCCTCGTTGACGAGATCGATCACGCCGTCCGAGAAAAGCTCGCTGTGCACGCCGAGATCCTTCTTGTGACGCAGGTATTTCAGGACCGCGTCGGGGATCGCCCCAATGCCCAGCTGCATGGTGGCGCCATCCGGGATCAGCTCGGCGATGAAACCTGCAATCTTCTCGACGACCTCCGAGTTCCCTTCTTCGGACATCGGCATTTCAGGGATGGGATAGTTGACCGGAATGATGTGGTGCAGGCGGCTGACATGCATGAACGAGTCACCCAGGGTGCGCGGCATCTGCTGGTTGACCTCGGCGATGATCACCTTCGCCGATTCGGCCGGCGACTTGGTGAGACCCACTTCCACGCCCAGGCTGCAGAATCCATGCTCATCCGGCGGAGAGACGTGGATGATGGCCACGTCAACCGGCAGAATGCCCCGTTTGAAAAGCAGCGGGAATTCGGAAAGCAGGACGGGGGTAAAATCCGCCCGCCCTTCGTGGACGGCCTTGCGAACGTTGTGGCTGATGAAGAGCGTGTTGACACGCAAATGACCTTCCATATCTGGATTCACGTAATCGGCCGGGCCGATTGTCAGCGCCTGGCAGATTTCGACATCCTGAAGGTTGGGGGCATATTCCACCAGAGCGGCGAGAGCCTTCTGAGGCACCGATACATTACCGGTCAGGAAGATGCGGTTGCCGGATTGGACAACCCGCACCGCCTCCTCTGCCGTGGTGATTCGTGACTTGTAAATGCTAGTCCAGTCCATCGTGGCCGCCTTTGGAGAAGAGAGTGAGATGGACGAGTTCGCCATCGTGGGTATTGACTGCTTTTTCGAGGCCGGGATCCTGTGCGATCGCGCCCGCCGCGCCGAGGTCGGCGATCTGCAGGATGTATGGCAGAGCCGCGTTGACGAACGCGTGGGTGGCCGTGCGCGCAACCACGCCGGGCATGTTCGGAACGCAGTAGTGGATTACGCCTTCCTCCACGTAGGTGGCATGATCGTGCGTGGTGGGACGGGAGGTCTCGGAGCAGCCGCCCTGGTCGATGCTCACGTCGATGAAGACCGAGCGCGGCTTCATGGCCCGCATCATTTCACGCGTGATCAGGACTGGCGTGCGTTCCCCGGTCAGCAGGACCGCGCCGACCACCACGTCGGCGTAGGCCGTCGCCCTCTCGAGATTGCGTTTCGTCGAAAGCATCGTCACCACGTTCGGGACGCGGCTGAAGACCTGCTGCAGTACGCGCATTTCCTTATCGATCACCGTCACGTGGGCGCCCAGCCCGAGGAACGCGGTGGTGGCGCACATGCCGACCACGCCGCCGCCCAGAATCACCACCTCCGCCGGGGGGACCCCCGGAATGCCGCCCAGCAGCATGCCTTTCCCGCCCCAGTTGTTCTGGAGCAGACGCGCCGCAATGGTGACGGTCATTCTTCCGCCGATCTGGCTGAAGGGACGCAGGACCGGCAGGGAGCCATCCGCCATTTCGATCTGCTCGTAGGCGATGGAGGTGATTTTCTTTTCACGCAGGATATCGATCTTATCTTCGCGCGTGGAGGCCAGGTGCAGAAAGCCGGCCAGCACCGTATTGGGACGCAGCCAGTCCAGCTCCTGCCTTGTGGGACGCGCCACTTTCAGCATCAGGTCGGCCCGGACGAAGACCTCCTCCGGGGAGTAGACGAGACGCGCCCCGGCCTCTTCGAACTCGCGGTCTTCGAACCCCGCCCCCACACCCGCCTCATGCTCCACATAGACCTGGTGCCCGTGCTGGGCGAGGATCTCCACCGCGGCCGGCGAAAGACCCACACGCTCCTCGAATGGACGCCTTTCTTTTGGAATGCCAATGTTCATGGGACCTCCTCCAAATAAAAACCCTAAGGGTTGCGAAGCCCTTAGGGTCTGAAATTACTTCATATTCAACACGTCCCGAATGATGGGCAGTGCCCAGTCGATCGTGGCTTTATCGATGACCAGCGGCGGCGCAAAGCGGATCACATTATCATGCGTCTCCTTGGCCAGGATACCACTGGCCTGCATCGCTTCGCAGAACCGGCGGGCACCCTTCGCTGCGGGCTTCAGCTCGACTCCGATCAGGAGTCCCCTGCCGCGCACTTCCTTGACGTGCGGGCTGGGAATCTCGGCGAGTTGCTCCATGAAATATTCACCCAGTTGACGGGAGCGCTCCGCCAGGTTTTCCTCGCGGATCACGCGCAGGGAGGCGCGTGCGATCGCGGCCCCGAGCGGATTCCCGCCGAAGGTCGACCCGTGCTCGCCCGGCGTAAAGAGACCCAGCAGGGC
>JBAVVF010000572.1:0-3260 GCA_049697155.1 Anaerolineales bacterium | reverse complement strand
ACCACAGGGGATCGGAAAAATGGTGCAGCGTGACCATCGGAGTCATGCCGCGCTCGCGCAGTCCGCGCAGCATGGCGCGGTAACGTTCGAGGGCATCTTCATCCCAGGTATCGGGTGTCGGCTGGATGCGGCTCCACTCCACCGACAGGCGCTGGGCGTTCTGCCCGGCCTCGGCGGCCCGGTCGAAGTCCTCCCGCCAGCGGCCGCCCCACCAGTCGGCGGCCAGACCCGATGTCCCGTTGGTGTGACCGTCCTGCTCCCACTTCCACCATTGATTGTTCGTATTGTTGCCTTCCACCTGGTGGGCAGCGGTTGCCGTCCCCCATAAAAATCCACGTGGAAAATGATAGGTTGCCTGAGGCACGTTAGTCTCCTGGTTTTCTAGTCATCTAGTCTGCTAGTCTTATTGTCTTGCCAGATAGGCCAGGTACAATGCGACGGAACCCGCCACCGCGGCATTGAGCGACTCGATCCTGCCACGCATCGGAAGTTTCAAAACGATATCGCACCTGGAACGGACCAGCTGGCGGATGCCCTCGCCTTCCGAGCCAACGACCAGTCCCAGCGCGCCGCGCAGGTGACGGCTGTTCGGCTCCAGCTCCGCCCCGGCCTGATCCAGCCCGACGATCCAGACCTCCGCCTCTTTGAGTGCATCGATGGCCTGGGCGAGGTTGGCGCGCCCGATCAGCAGGTGCTCGCTGGCGCCCGACGAGGCATTGACCACCGCCGGCGTGACCTCAACCGTATGCGCCAGCGGGATAATGACACCGTGCACACCGACGACTTCTGCCGTTCTCAGCAATGTCCCAAAGTTTTGCGGGTCATTCAATGAATCGAGCAGCAGGACAAAAGGTGGTTCGTTCTTCCGATTGGCGAGCTCGAGGATTTCCACTTCATCACTGTACGAATAGCCGCCAACCTCCGCCACCACCCCCTGATGGTTCTGATGGATCTTATCGAGCCGGGCGCGGGGGACTCGCTCCACCTTGATCTTTCTTTCCTTTGCCTGTTGGATGATCTCCGCCAGCCGGCCCTTTTCCTGGGCGCCCTCGGCGATCTGGATCTGGAACACGTCCCTGCGCCTGGCGCGCAGGGTTTCATAGACTGCATTGCGGGAGTAAATGAATTCCTTCATGAAATACCGCCCTTCCATTTATTCTTGCTGTTTCAGGATTTTTTCAATTTGTCCCCAAAGCTCAGGTGTTTCCAAAAGTTGGGCAAAGTCTTTGACCCAGCGCTCGATACGAGCAAGGTCAAGGTTAGGGTTATTCAGCACGATTTCTCGAATATCCAATAGATCCTTTGGGCGATGTGCGATTGCTTTGAGAATAACCAGATCTTCTGGAGTTGGTAAACGCACATAAAGCGGTCCTGCATTGTGTAGAACGCTTCGATCAACAACTTCCTCTTAAAACGGTAAGATTCCCAGTGAGATGTCAATGTTAATGCCACTCTCGTTATGGCGCAGCAACAAGACACGATTTCGTTTAGCAAATTCTGTTACATCCTGGGTTCTTGCCTCAATCCCTTCTTTTTCAGCAAGATCAAGAATTTTAGGTATATCTCTGATGGATGCCAGGAATATTGCATCAAGGTCAACTGTAAAACGCGGCTTGCCCAGGAAACCTGTCGCAATTCCGCCAATGATCACGCCTCTTTCTCCATATTGGTCAAGTAAGCGCTGCAAAGCTTGCAGCGGTTTAATCATCGGGGCAAAATCATCAGGAAAACTCATTTCCCCTCTTTTAGTTTTGTCCAGCGCGTGAAAACCCCGATCTCGCTTTCATCAGGTTCAAAGGAAAACCCAAGTGCTTTTGCAAGTCCCCAGATTGCATTCATTTGCTTTAGACGAGTCTCCATGGATGTGGCGCGCAATTCCTGCAGCTCTATTTCCTCAATGGCTTTCCAGCGGTCTCGCAGGTGAAAACGAATCTCGTCCGCGTTCATAAAGTGAATTATAGCATGTTGAGGAAAACTTAAATTACGCTGACACTTCCACCCTGACTTCGAGGATCCGATCCAGCCGAAAATTCCTCTCGTCGTTCCGCAAGTGACAATGTGCCTTGAGATAGATGTAATCTGACAGGCCCATGACCTGCTTGGGCGTGATCCAGCGTTCCGATTCCTCGCCTTCGCCGTTCACGTAGCGGATGAACATGCGCTTGTTGCCGTAGATGGCTTCGCCCAGTTCGGTGGGGAGCTGGATTCCGTCGTTAGGCCAGACGGGCGAGTTGTAGATCCCGATGTAGTCATCGAGCGGCTTGCCGAACTGCTTCAAAGAGTCCATCATTGCGAAGAAGATGCCGCGCCCGGTATGGGCATCGTCGAGGGCCTGGTGGGCAACGGTCATCGGGATATGGAACGCCTCGGCCACGGAAAGCAGGCTGTAGGAGGGCAGGTCAAAATACTGTCGCGCCAGCAGCAAAGTGTCGATCAGGTTCGGGATCTGGATCTCCCGGCCGAGGCGGCGGAACTCGCTGTCGAGGAACTGCACGTCGAACTGGGCGTTGTGACAGACCACCACGGTCCCTTTCAGCCATTCGGCGACGTCATCGGCCACTTCCTCGAACAAAGGCGCCCGAGACAGCTGCTCGTCCGTCAGTCCACTGGTGCTGGCGGCACTCAGGGAAAGCGGGCGTTCCGGGTTTACGAGGGTCTGAACCTGCTGCTTGATGCGCCTGCCCTCGGTCAGGACGTTGCCGATCTCGCAGATGCGGTCGCCAAACCAGGGCGAAAGACCGGTCGATTCGAGGTCCAAAAAGGCAAAACGGGCGCTGGAAAGATCAAACATGGTAATGGAAGATGACGATCCCCTTAATTCTAAACTGAAAAACTTTTTCCTGAAGGGTGGATTTCCACCCGACCTTTTCGATACAGGGTTACGCTGCCGCGCCCGTGAACCGTCCAGGTCTGTCGGCCGTCATCGAGCATGCCGGTTTGCTCATCGATGCCGATCAGGGTGGCCCGGGAGATTTCCAGCAGGCGCGACGCCCAGCTCTTCCCGAAGGTGTCGTGGTGGGGCAGAACAATCGAATTTCTGACCAGGTTCATCCCATCCATGATTTTCCCCTGGCTGGGATCATAGGTAAACTCACCCATCACCATCGCGCCGGCACTGGAGCCTGCGATGACCGCGCCGCCGCGATAGGCTTCCAGGACAGCTTCCCAGGCCGCGCTGCCCTGGAGAGTTTCACCCAGATAACCGGTAAACCCTCCGAGCATGTAGATCAGTTTGGCCTCCTGCAGGGATTTCGCGATAC
>JBAVVF010000571.1:0-8381 GCA_049697155.1 Anaerolineales bacterium | reverse complement strand
GGGCATAGTGTATATCATCTGTGAAAATCCAAAACACAAACAGCGACAGGGATAGTGAACTATGGCGAGAATAGAAGGTATCGATCTGCCCCGCAATAAGCGGGTTGAAGTTGGCTTGACATCCCTTTATGGGATCGGACCGACGCGCGCCCGGGAAATCCTGACTCACACGAAGGTCAATCCGGATATACGCGTGAAGGACCTTTCCGAGGCGGAAGTGGCTGCGATCCGCGAGTATATTGGCAAGAACTTCAAGGTGGAAGGTGACTTGCGCCGTGAAGTTCAAATGAGCATTAAACGCCTGATCGAGATCGGGTCGTATCGTGGCATGCGCCATCGCCGTAACCTGCCGGTTCGTGGTCAGCGGACGCGGACGAATTCACGCACCCGCAAGGGCACCAAGAAAACGGTGGCTGGGCGCGGACGTCGCCGCGGCGCGAAGAAATAAGAGGTTGAGAAATTATGGCTCAAAGTGTACGTTCCACTCGTCGAGGGGCGGGCGCAAAGAAAACCAAACGTGTCTTGTCCTCCGGGCAGGTGCATATTTTTGCGTCGTTTAATAATACGATTGTGACTGTGACGGATACCGAAGGCAATACCGTTGCCTGGGGTAGCGCAGGTTCAGCCGGTTTCAAAGGCTCCCGCAAAAGCACTCCGTTTGCGGCCCGTCTGGCAGCCGAACAGGCCAACAAGGCCGCCCAACAGCTCGGTCTTCAGGAAGTCGATCTATTAGTCAAAGGACCCGGTCCCGGTCGCGAAAACGCCATCCGGGCCGTCCAGGCCATGGGGCTGAGAGTCCGTTCAATTGCTGACATTACGCCGATCCCGCATAACGGCTGTCGACCGCCGAAGAAGCGCCGCGTGTAGTTTCATTTAGAGGAAGTAATCTATGTCGAAGAATCTTGGTCCCGTTTGCAAGCTTTGCCGGCGCGAGGGCGAAAAGCTCTATCTCAAAGGCGAACGCTGTTTCACGCCGAAATGTGCAATCGACCGGCGCAATTTTGCGCCTGGCCAGCATGGACGTACGGGCAGTCGGGGCAGCCGCTCCGGCCGCGAATCTGATTATTTGCGCCAGCTGCGCGCCAAGCAGCGTGCCCGACGTGTGTATGGAATTCTGGAGCGTCAGTTCCGCCGCTATTTTGAAGTTGCGAATAAGCGCCACGGTCTGACTGGCTTAAATCTGCTGCAGATCCTCGAGTCGCGCCTTGACAATGTGATCTACCGGCTTGGCTTTGCAGTGAATCGCGCCCAGGCTCGTCTGCTGGTGACCCATGGTCACTTTTCAGTGAACGGCCGCCGCACGGATGTGCCCTCCATGCTTCTCAAGGAAGGCGATGTTGTTTCAGTACGCGACGGCTCACGCGCCCTGGAATATTTCAAGGTCTTGCCTGATATGGCAGAGGGACGCACATCTCCCAGTTGGGTGAGTCGTGACATCAAACAGCTGTCCGGTTCCGTTCAGCGTCTGCCTGAGCGTGCTGAAATTGACGCTTTCCTGAACGAACAGCTCATCGTCGAATACTACTCACGGTAGTAATTGGTCTTGCCTGTGTTGGCTCCGTCCAACCAGTGAAGTTTCTTCTGTTTTATTACAGGGAGAGGTGAACCGTGATGGGTATCACGAATATGGTTATGCCGAAAATCGAGCGCGAGGCTGAAGCTCGAAACTACGGTAAATTTGTCATCAGCCCCCTCGAGCGTGGTTACGGTGTGACGCTGGGCAATGCATTGCGCCGCGTTCTGCTGTCTTCCCTGGAAGGCGCAGCGGTAACCTCCATCCGGATCGCGGATGTGCTGCATGAGTTCAGCGAAATCCCGGGCGTGCGCGAAGATGTGATCCAGGTCACCCTGCAGGTCAAGCAACTGCGTCTCAAGCTGGACGGCGTGGATACCACCCGCATGAATCTGGAAGTGCGCGGCGAGGGAACGGTCACGGCGGCAGATATCATTACACCTGCCGAAGTCGAGATCGTCAATCCCGAGCTGTATCTCTTCACAGTCGACAGCCCCAAGACCAAGCTGGATCTGGAGTTCACCGTGGAGCGCGGTCGTGGATATTCCCCGGCCAACGAGCGCAGCGGGCACATGCCCATCGGTGAACTGCCGATCGACGCGATCTACAGCCCGGTCAAGCGTGTGAACTGGGAAGTGACCTCGGCCCGTGTGGGCCAGAGCACCAATTACGACAAGCTCAACCTTGAGATTTGGACCGATGGAACGATCTCCCCGGAAAGAGCGCTCAGCACGGCTGCCAAGCTGGTCATTGACCACCTGCGCTACATTGCCGGTGTGAGTGAAGAGACTCTGGCAATTTCAATTGAAAAGGAAGTGGGCGGCAGTCGTTTGACCAGTGAGCTGGCCGATACCCCTGTGGAAGCCCTCGACCTTTCGGTGCGCGTCTTCAATTCACTGAAGCGCACAGGCATTACCACTGTCGGCGACGTGCTCGATCTCCTTGAAAAAGGGGAGACGGCCGTCATGTCCATCCGCAACTTCGGCGAGAAAAGCCTCGATGAGCTGCGCCAGAAGATGCGTGAAAAGGGCTACATGAAAGACGAAACAAGTACTGCGGAGTAATTAGCAATGCGACATCAAATATCAGGTTACAGACTTGGAAGGTCAAGCGGTGCCCGTGTAGCACTCCGCCGCAACCTTATCAAACAATTTTTTATCCACGAGCGGATCCAGACCACGCGCGCCAAAGCGAATGCAATCCGTGGCGATGCTGAGCGCCTTATTACTATTGCGCGCAACAGCGCTTCGGGCGACGATGCCCAGAAGGTGCATGCCCGCCGTCTGGTGACCTCCAAGCTGGGAGATAACCAGGTGATCAAGCGTCTCTTCGATGAGATCGCACCTCGTTTTGCAACCCGTCCCGGCGGCTACACACGCATCCTGAAGCTCGGACCCCGCATGGGCGATTCGGCTGAGATGGTCATTTTGGAATTGGTTGAAGAATAAAGTAGTAACGGCTTCAGCCGTTTTTCTGAGCGACTAAAGTCGCTACTACAATGGCACGTTACCAATTGACTCTTGCCTACGACGGCACGGACTTTTTCGGAAGCCAGCGGCAGGCGAAAAGCAGGACGGTGCAGGGTGAGCTTGAAAAAGCCCTGTGCAGGCTAGGCTGGACCGGCCGCTCGGTCTTGCTGTCCGGGCGAACGGATACCGGCGTTCACGCGGCGGGACAGGTTGCCGCGTTTGACCTGGACTGGTCCCACTCTGACGAGGAGCTCATCCGGGCCTTGAACGCAATCCTGCCTGCCGATATGGCTGTCCACGGAGCGTGGATGGTCGCTGCAAAATTCCATCCGCGCTTTGATGCCAGCTCCCGCCGCTATCGTTACCGGCTGTTCTGCCAGCCGCTGCGCGACCCGATCCGGGAGCGTTTTACCTGGCGGCTCTGGCCCGCAATCGGTGGAGCTGCTCTTGCCGAGACTGCCCGGCTTTTCCTCGGTACGCATGATTTTTCCGCCTTCGGTTCCCCGACCTCTCCCACAGGCGGGACCGTGCGAACCGTGACAAAAGCTGAATGGCAGCCAGGCGGGCAGGACGAGTGGCACTTCGAAGTGCAGGCCAATGCCTTCCTGTACCGAATGGTGCGGAGGCTGGTCTTCGTCCAGGTGGCTGTTGCGCAGGGAAAAGTCTCAGCGGAGGCGATCGTGCGGGCGTTAGCCGGGCAGCTGCCGGCTGGGACGCGCCGCGAACTCCCTGCGGGACTGGCTCCCGCGCATGGGCTGACGCTCGTCGAAGTGGCCTACGCAAAGCAAGAGTCAATGGGTCAATAAGAAAAGAAATTCTGTGGAGCCCGCGTTCCCCAACGCGGCTGAGCAAAGAAACGGAGATCAGGAAGTGTACAAGTCGTACTATCCGAAAGCTAGCGAAATCGAACGCAAGTGGGTGCTGGTGGACGCCAACGGCCAAAACCTTGGACGGATTGCCACACGCATTGCGCATACCCTCCTTGGGAAACACAAGCCGACCTTCACGCCCGGCGTGGAGATGGGTGATTACGTTGTGGTGATCAATGCCGAGCGCGTGACGGTGACCGGCACCCGAAGCAGCACCAAGCTGGACACCAAGATGTATCACCGCCACTCGAATTATCCCGGCGGTTACAAAGCCATCTCGCTGCGCGATCAACTGCAGCGGCATCCTGATCGCGTTTTGCGGGCCGCCGTATGGGGCATGCTGCCGCACAATCGCATGGGCCGTGCATTGCTCAAGCGGTTGAAGATCTATGCGGGTCCGAGTCACCCGCACACCACGAACAACCCCGAGCCGCTGGTGCAAGGTTAAGGAAAAAGGAAAGAAGATATGGCACAGTATTACGAAGCAATTGGCCGCCGCAAGGAAAGCACAGCCCGCGTCCGTATTATGGACGGTTCCGGAACCTTTAAAGTGAACGAGAAGGATGGCGCCGTGTATTTCCCGCGCGTGGGTGACTTGCAGGATGTTCTGCGAGCGTTAGCGGCTGTGGGTCAGGACGCGAGCAAATACGACATCACGGCCAAGGTGAACGGCGGTGGTGTGACCGGCCAGGCCGAAGCCGTGCGGCTGGGGCTTGCCCGGGCGCTCGTCCGCCTCAACGGTGAGTGGACGTCGCCTTTGCGCAAGCACGGTTTGCTGACCCGCGACGCCCGCGTCAAGGAACGCAAGAAACCCGGCCTCAAGAAGGCCCGCAAGGCTCCTACATACACCAAACGTTAATTTTAAATCAATCTCGGAAGTGAAATACGCAGCTCGTGAGATACAATTTGCGAGTTGCGTATTTTGTTTTATTTGGAGATTTTTATGGACTTTACCCTGGCTGCCCGAACATTCGAAGCGCTGCGCCTCCCTCCGCCCGAAAAGCTGATCCTGCTCGAGGCGCGGACCCTGTCCTCCGCGCATGTTCCGACTTACCCACCGGATGTGCCCGCCCTGCTCACGAACATTGATTCCCGCGAACTTGCTCTGCATTTGAAAGATGTGCTGCTGACAACATATCCGGAGGAACATGCTGTTTATGTGGTGGAAAGAGGAAAGAGGAAAGAGGTAAAGCTGCACGAACTGGGCGCGGACGAAGGATTCAGCCTGTATATTCCTGCGCTGGGGGAGGGGACGTCCTTTGAAGCCTTCGCGGAGATCGTCGCCCATCTGCGCGCGCCGAATGGCTGTCCCTGGGATCGCGAACAGACCCACGAGACTTTGCGAAAGCATCTGCTCGAGGAATCCTACGAAGCCATTTCCGCCATCGATTCGGGCGACTTTGGGCACATGCGTGAGGAATTTGGCGACCTGTTATTGCAGATCGTGCTCCATTCGCAGATCGCCAACGAGGAGGGTCAGTTCAACGTCAACCAGGTTGTGCAGGGTATCTATTCGAAGATCATCCGGCGCCACCCGCACGTGTTTGGAGATGTAGAGGTGGAAGGCGTCCATGGCGTCCTGGCGAATTGGGAGAAGCTAAAGGAAAAAGAAAGAGGCAAGAAGAAAGACGGCAAGGGATTGCTGGATGGGGTTCCATTGGCTTTACCCGCTTTGAGCCAGGCCCAGGAATATCAGGACCGGGCCGCCCGCGTCGGCTTCGACTGGCCCGAGATCGAAGGCGTGCTGGAGAAGATCGCCGAAGAGGTCGATGAAATCAAACACGCCACGAATGAGAAAGAACTGGCGGCGGAAATCGGAGACCTGTTCTTTGCTCTGGTGAACCTGGCCCGCTGGAAGAAAGTGGATGCTGAGTCTGTCCTGCGCGAGACCAATATGAAATTCAAAAAGCGCTTTGCGTATGTGGAGCAGGGTGCCAGGAAACAGGGACGCGACCTGTCCGCATTGTCGCTGAACGAGATGGAAGCCTTCTGGCAGGAGGCAAAGGGGATGGAACGCTAATTGCCTGCGTGACCTGCTGGCGGGACTGTTACAGAATCCCCTGGCTGCTCAGCTTTTCCCGCACCCCTTCGACGCCCTCCACCTGAAATGCATGGATACCAAGCCGAGAGGCCGCTTCGATATGAGCCGGCACATCGTCGAAAAACATGACGGCCTGTGGTGGGACGCACAGACGCTCGAGGGTAACCAGGTATGCACGCGGGTCTGGCTTGCAGAGGCCGATTTGGTGGGACGAAATCGCGGTTTCGAACATTCCGATCAGGCCAAGATCGTCCGTATTGCGCTCCCAATGAAGCTCATTTGAGTTGCTCAAGGCGGCCAGACGAAACCTCGGGCGCAGGGACGCCAGCAGTTCCGCGGCTCCCGGCAGGAGCTGTTTCGACCAGGTGCGAAACTCCCTCAGAAAGTCTTCCGGCGATAGATTGAGATTCCAGTCCCGTACAAAACGTTCGCCGAAATCCTGTTGACTGAGCTTGCCAAGGCCGAACTCCCGCGTATGGCGACAATTGTGCCAGCGGTCCCGGATCTCAGCCTCGGAGAGTTCTTCCCGTAATAGCGGTGCAATGTCCCGAACACCCGAGAACTCAACGAGCACACCTCCCAGGTCGAAAAGAAGGACATTTATGGCTGTGGCCACTCCAGATCTCGCCAGCCTGGCGGAAGACATTACTGGCGGCGCTGTCAAAACAACCCCCAGCGCTTAAGATCGCCCAATTCCTTTTTTATATGCTGTCTGAGTTGATCGCGGTTTTGCATCGCCGAGTCGGAGTCAATCATCTTCAATGCCTTTTCCAGATACTTGCGGGCCTCGGCTTTCTGGCCTTCCTGCTTGCATAACAGTCCCAGGTTTACATAGATGGCTGTGTTTCCCGGCCGAATGGCCTGGGCCTTCTGCATTGCCTGAATCGCTTCCTTGCGCCGTCCCAGAGCGGTCAGGCTGGCGGCCAGGTAGAAGTAGGCGTCAAAAACATCCGGATTCAAGGCGATTGCCTGATAATAGGACTCAATGGCCGCCGCATGCTGCTCATTTTTAAAGGCGTTCCGACCCTTTTCGAGCAGGGTATTTACCTCATTATCAAGTGCTCGATAATCCGGGTTGGCAGTACCGCAATGGGAACAAACCTGATCGTGACAAGATACATTCGCCCCGCAACTGGAACACTTCACCATGTTCATTTTTTATCCTTGTTTGCTTTTTGTTTCTATTGATATTCCATTCGATTTCACCTGCGCGATCAGTCTGCAGTACGCGCGCTCTGAAAATTACGCGGGAATAAGTGGATTAGAGTCCCTGCCTGGATTCGATTTCATCGATCGCCCGCTTGGCTTCGGCAAGCCCAACGCCGGTCAATTCGCGGTAAATCTTAATGGCTTCGATTTTGTCCCCGCGCCTTACTGCACCCTGGATTTGCGGGGAACGCGCCGGGTTGGCGTTGGGATCCGCATAGTTAATATTTAACCTGTGATACAGGAATTGCAGTCTGTCTTCCAATTCAGTGATGCGGGATTTGAGTGCGAGAAATTCGGCTTCGGTAGGCATGTTTCTCCTTTGGCAATCATGAGTTATCCAGCGAGCGATACATCAAATATTCGTCGTAATACTTGCCTTCAAAAAAAATCGCACGCGGTTCCGTGCCATAGGCTTTGAAGCCGCAGCGCTCATAGCAGCGGATCGCCGGCTGATTGATTGCTGCAACCCCCAATTTCGCGATGACAATCTTCCTTGCTTTGGCCCATGCAAAACACGAAGTGATCAGGTCTTCCGCGATGTGCAGGCCTCTCCACTCCGGCTGGACGTAGACTCCCCAGATCCAGGCGCCATGTCTCGTTTTGGGTGAACTATCGCGCATGATGCCGGTCGTGCCGATTAGCCGGCCTTCACGTACGGCCAGGAAGATCGTCGCCTCATCGGCCTGCATGGTGAGCCGATCCTCCCAATATTTGAGGGGCTGGTTCAGATTCGTCTGGTAGTCTGCGCTGAATGCAATCGGACTATCCTGCAGCGCGCCCAGGCGCAGCTCGCGCCACGGAGCGGCATCCGCGGGGCTGGCCTCGCGGATAAGGATCTCCCCACGGGTGGTAGTGAATGAGTGTGTCATTGGTTGCAGGTAAAGCGGGCCAGCGCCGCCTCGAAGAGTCCCGGGGCCGAGCCCTCGTCGGGTGTATAGGCCTTCCAGGCGAAGACGCGCTCGCCGCAGGTCCAGGCCGCGGCTCCGCCGAAGGGCAGGACAAGCGTGGCGGTGGTCGTGATCGGGATATACATCACATTCATGTCCCGGACCCGCTTCACTTCCGCGGTGCCGACCGCCGTGTCGATCCCGTCCGCCAAGATGAGATCGAGCATGAACTGGGGATCTGCGGTGCCGGGTGCCGTCTGCCAGATCATCTGGATGAAAAGATTGGCATTGTAGGCTGCAATCATCCCCTGGGTATAGGTGCTCGGCGCGCCCGTGTTCTGCTGGGCGCTCACATCGAAGAATGCCATGTCGATGGGGTGACCGACACAGAAC
>JBAVVF010000570.1:0-2254 GCA_049697155.1 Anaerolineales bacterium | reverse complement strand
ATGACGCAGCCTGTCTGGATCACGTCATGGAAGTGCGGTACGGGCTTCGCCACGTTTGCGAGAAGTGCGAGAAGGACTCAACTTTCCATCGCCTCGCTGAGCGTCGCGCATATTCATGCGCTCATTGCGGCCATCACGTTTACCCTTGCGCAGGCACTATTTTCCAGGATAGCCGCACATCGCTGCAAAGCTGGTTCTATGCCATTTTCCTCTTTGTCACGACGCGCCATGGTGTCAGCGGCAAGGAACTGCAAAGGACGCTTGGCGTGACTTACAAAACGGCTTGGCGCATGGGTCAGCAAATCCGTAAGCTCATGGGCAACGCGAATGGCTTCGAAATGCTCCAAGGCCATATTGAGCTTGATGAGGCTTATGTTGGTGGCAAGCGAAGCGGCGGCAAACGTGGTCGCGGTGCCCCTGGAAAGACCATCGTTATGGGCCTGAAAGAGCGCGGCGGCCGGATCACTGCCGAGGTTATACCGGACATTAAAAAGAACACTCTTCGCGAAGTCGTATCTCGCAATGTTCAGCCGGGAGCTATTGTCTCGACCGACGAGCTTGTGAGCTATGGTTTACTGGAGGGTGATGGCTTCAAGCACGGGATGGTGCAGCATGGTGCGAAGGAATTCGCCTATTACGACTGGAAGCACGGCGTAACGCACCATACGAACCACGTCGAAAACTTCTGGAAGCTGTTCAAAGTATCGATTCGGTCGACGCACATCCATATCTCTCAGAAGTATATGGATAGGTATCTTGGTGAGTTCACTTTCCGCTCGAACCATCGCCAGATGCAGAACGCGATGTTCGATCTTCTGATTGGCGCGGTTTAGAAGCCTTCGCTAGTAAGGCTTCTAGTTGCTTTCGATCAACGGGGCCAACGCCCCGCTTTTCCTCTTGATCGATAAACTCAGACAAGCGATCTTCTTTGATCGCTTGTGCTAGACTAATGAATGGTGGGCTCATTCTCGATGGACTCCAAGATGCTCCTGACAACCATCTTAGTGTCTAAGCTTAGGTGCTTAGCTACAATGTCTGCCAACGCATGTAGTTCTTTGTTCCACCCATTTCGGCAATAGCCGATTACGGTCACGGCCGTGGGCCTCCCGTCGCTTAGGGAATAATCTAACTCAACTCCCCTCGCGATTCCCTCACCCTCCGATGGAACCGCCTCCTTTACAAGGTACAGTACGTCTACAAGTTCGTCATAAGACGACCATAGACCTCTGCTTTGGGATCCTGCTAACTCTTCGGCAGCCATAGGATCGTGTGCTCCTTCAGATCCTTATAATCTCTCCTTTGACCGATACTTGCAACTGCTGGCATCGGATTCCCATTCGGATCGACAATTACAACATAAGGGTGCCCAGAGTTTTGGCTTGCATCTTGCGTGTTAAGAAAGGCTACATACCCAGGGTTGCTTGGGCCAACACATATCGCGTTTGGACTTTCCAATGTCCTAATAACAACGTCTCTTGTGCCTTCAGCCACACGACCCGCAGGGACAAACTTGCGGTGCCAAGTGTCTTTGTAGCAAACTACTTTTGGCACATCTGGATATGGCGTTTCGACAACGAAGAGCGGCTCTCTTGTTACCGTAATTTCAATCACTTGTGCGGCCCGGTCGTGCTGGCATCCGAAATTTGAATCGTTGCCTTTGCATCCGACGGTATTTTGCCAAAGGACTTTTCGTACAATTCAACGGCCTGCATTAGCGCGCTCGCTAACTGAGCTGCTGTTATCGGGCTCATCGAGCCCGTGACAATCCACTCTATGCCCTGTTGAACTGCTCCAGAATTGGAGATGCCGATACGTGTGGTTCCAAATGCCAGGAGAATTTCTGCGACCCCGATAGACAGGGTAAAGTGATTAAAACTCTGCGTGGGTGGGCTAGCTATTTGCGTTGCCTGAGCAGCATCAACTTGGTTTCCAACCATTTCCATAAACCTCATAAATTGATTTAAGATTTATAGAGCCTCTCAAACGAAGCGCAAGCTTGGTTGCGAGCTTCGCGCTGCCAAATTCCGATTGAAAGCCGAGCTTAGCTGTCGGATCGCGACACCTGCGTCAAGGGGATAATCCCGATGTTTTTCACAAAAACACATAGGGTATCGGTATCGCATCTCCGATTGCCCCGAAGAAGAAGCAACCGCGCGCCCTACTTGCTCGCGAGCGTTCGTCTTAGAACCCCGTCCCGCAGAATATATTGATGAAAGAGCGCCGCCGGCGCATGTAATAATGCCAGCACCATGAT
>JBAVVF010000569.1:0-12130 GCA_049697155.1 Anaerolineales bacterium | reverse complement strand
AAAATATGACACTCATCATTTCTCAACTTGGACTGAAACCCGACGCGTTGCGCGGCGAAACTGTCATCGTGACCGGCGGCGGGCGTGGGATCGGTCATGAGGCCGCGCGGGCGCTGCTCTGGCTGGGTGCGAATGTCGTCATCGCCGAGATCGATCCATTCAGCGGGTTGAGGGCGCAGGAAAGCCTGGAAGCCGAGTTCGACAAGCAGCGAGTGCTCTTCGTCAACACCGATGTAGGAGACGAAGCTAGCGTTCGCAACCTTTACACGGAATCCATCCTGCACTATGGGAAAGTGGATGCAGTCATCAACAACGCGACAATTGCCGTGCTCGGCAAAGTCATCGATCTGCCGATCGAGGAATGGGACCGGAGCTACCGCGTCAACCTGCGCGGACCGGTGTTGATGGCAAAAACCTTTCTTCCCGACATGCTCAAGCGCAATCACGGCGTGTTTGTGTGTGTGTCCTCCAAAGGGACGGCATTCCTGGGCGGCTATGAAACGTTCAAGGCCGCTCAGCTCCATTTGGGAGACACGCTGGATGCCGAACTCGAAGGCACAAATGTGAGCGCGTACACCATCGGCCCGGGTCTGATCCCAACGGAGACCGCACAGAAGGCCATCGGCCAGCTTGCCCCGTTGATGGGCATGACGGTGGAGCAGTTCTTCGAAATGAACAAGGGCATTGTGCTCTCGGCCGAAGAGGCCGGCGCGGGCTTCGCAGTATCGGTCGTCCTTGCCAGGAAATTCCGCGGGCAGGAAATCTCGTCCATTCAGGCGCTCAAGGCTATGGACATCAGCTTCGGCGCGGCGCAGGCGGACAAGGGACCGGCTGGGATCAGCCCTGAGACGCGGGATCAGGCCCTGGCGTTGTGCGAAGCGGTCCGCGTCACCCTCAAAGAACAATCGGAGGGCTGGAAGAGCCGCTCCCTGTTCGAACGTCAGTGGGTCATCCGGGATTTCAAGAAGACCGCCGGCAGGTCCGCGGAGGAATGGCTCGAGACGCTCCGGCATCTGGAGGATGATTTGCGGCACGGTTTGATTTCCCGCCCGCCATTGGAAAAACTGGCCGGGTACTATAATCATCTTGCCGAACTGGCAAAGGGATATGAGAAGGACCCTGCCAAATTGGAGGAAAACCTGCAGCATGTCTATGGCTGGCGGGATGAAGTGGAAGCCCTTGCCAGGGTGATTAAGAGCAGCAGCTTCCCCCACAGTTGAGGGATTTTTCGTTGAAACTCGTATAATTAAGGTAAGGAAATCTGCGGAGGATGGAATTATGAAGCACAAGATAGTGATTGCACTTTTGGGTCTGAGCCTGCTCTTCACAGCCTGCTCGGCTCCCGCCAACCCGACGGAGACCGCGGAAACCATCCCGCCCGTCATCGCCGATAATACGATCATCGCCGAGGGACGCGTCGAGCCGGTCCGCTATGCCGAGATCGCTTTTAATGTTGGCGGCATGGTCAGCGAAGTCCTGGTCGAAGAGGGTCAACCCGTCAAAAAGGGAGAGCTTCTGATCCGGCTGGGCGGCGAATCGGATACCCAGTATGCGGCGGCCCAGCTCGAACTGGCCACAGTCCACAAGGCTTTGAACGATCTGCTCAACGCCTCGGATACCGACTTCGCCCAGGCGGTCATCGATCTGGAGGAGGCCCAGGAAGACATCAAGGAAGCGGAACAGTATTTGAACTACCTCAAGAATTCGCCGAAGGTACCGATAGCGGAAACGTTCGTATATTACATTCGCAACCAGAATGGGGTTCAGCAGCGCATCCGGACAAAACATTCCAAAGGTCCCGCGCCCGAGGTCTGGATCACCGAGGCCGAGAATAACGTGGCTTTGAAAAAGGCCGAGCTGGACAAGGCCCAGCGCGCCTACGACCGCATGAAGGATGGCGGGGTGGATAAGGACCAGCTGGCCGTGCTGGAAGCCCAGCTGACTGCCGCCAAAGCCCGTGTGGGAGCCTTTGAGATGACCGCGCCGTTCGACGGGGTCGCAGCGGACCTGAATGCCAAAACAGGCAATTCGATCCGGCCGGGTGAGATCGCGGTGACGGTGGCCGATTTTTCCAACTGGCTGGTCGAGACCACCGATCTGACCGAGATCGATGTGGTGGAACTGGCCGAGGATCAGCCGGTCACGGTCAGGCTGGATGCCCTCCCCGACATGGAACTCCAGGGCACGATCCTCTCGATCGGGCAGACCTACTCGGAGAATCAGGGAGACGTGGTCTACGATGTCACCATTCTGCTGGAAGATACGCATCCTGCCATACGCTGGGGCATGACCGCCAGCGTGACGTTCGAGGGCGGAGAGTAGCTTTCAGTGCTGCGTTATCTGCCGCAGAGAGCACAGAGCCTTATGAGCCTTTGCTCAGAATCTCTGTGAACTCTGTGGCTTACAGCGGATCGAGAAACCTGTTCGATCACCCTGTCCACCTGGACAGTTCAAGACTCCCCCATCGGCGGGGGAGTCTTTCTTTTCCCTGGTTTATGATACGGGGACTCGAAACCAAATCTGTGCTTTTCCGTACAATAAATAATGAACGCCACAACCTCGCACTCCACACTCGCTTCATCCATCACCAAAGCCGCCAGCCAGCAGACGTACTATACGATCCGCTTCCTGGTTGACCGTGAACGCGTCGCCGATGCCTATCGGGCCTATGCCTATTTCCGTTGGGTGGACGACACTCTCGATTCAGGAAGCTTCGCGCAGAGCGGAGCCACCGGCGTAGTCGCAGCGCCGCGCATCGCCTTCCTCGAGCGGCAAAAGTCCCTGCTCGAGCGCTGCTATCGAGGCGAATCGATTCCGGATGCAAGCGCCGAAGAAAACATGCTGGTCGAGCTGGTCGGCCATGACCACGCGCAGAACAGCGGACTGCAGTCCTACCTGCGCCATATGATGCAGGTGATGGACTTCGACGCCAAACGCCGCGGCCGGTTGATTTCACAGCTTGAATTGAACGAATATACGCGCTGGCTCGCCAGTGCAGTCACCGAGTCCATGCACTATTTCATCGGTCATGGCTGCTTTTCGCCGCGTGATGAAACCCGTTATCTGGCAGTGACCGGCGCGCACATCACGCACATGCTGCGGGACACCTATGACGATGTGCAAGCCGGCTATTACAACATTCCGCGCGAGGTGCTCGAGGCCAACCACATCGAACCTTACGAGATACACAGCCCGGCATATCAGCGCTGGGTGGCAGGCCGCGTCAGGCTGGCGCGCCAGTGCTTTAAAGCAGGCCGGCAGTACCTCGACCGTGTCCAGACGCCGCGCTGCAGGCTGGCTGGGCTTGCTTATACCGCCCGGTTCGAATGGATACTCGACACTATCGAGCGGGAAGGTTACTCACTACGACCTGAATACGACGAACGGAAAGGCCTGGCCGCCGGACTACAGATGGGCTTGCTGACTCTCTCCATGATCACGAAACTGGGTGAGATGGAGCCTGCGCATCAACCGATCGCCTCGCAGTCATTGAGGAAATTATGAAATCGAAATCAGTCATTGTGATCGGCGCGGGGATGGGCGGGATCACCGCCGCAATCCATCTTGCCAAACGCGGGATGAAGGTGACGGTTCTGGAGAAGAACTCACGCGCGGGCGGGCGCTGCGACCGCATCAGCCGCGACGGTCATCACTTCGACGTGGGACCGACCCTGCTCGTCATGCCTTTGCTGTACGAGCAGGAGTTCGCCGCGCTGGGAACGTCGATGCGTGAAATGCTCGAGCTGCGGCGCGTCGACCCGACCTATCACCTCGTCTTCGACAACGGCAGCAAGCTGGCACTGACCTCCGATATGCAGTCCATGCAGCAACAGCTGGAAGCCTTCGAGCCGGGCAGTTATAAAAATCTGTTGCGCTATATCGATGAAGGGGATCGCCATTACCAGGTGGGCATGGAGAAAATGGTCAACCGTGATTTCCGTAAAGCCACCGATTTCTTCAACCTCCGCAACCTGCCCATTCTCTTTCAGATGAAGCCGTTTGCCAATCATTATCGCAACATGTCGGCCTACTTCGATGACCCGCGCCTGAAGTCGGCTTTTACGTTCCAGGATGTGTACATGGGGCTGAGTCCGTTCGAGGCGCCGGCCACCTTCTCGATGATGTCCTACACCGAACTGGCACACGGCGTCTGGTATCCCCAGGGCGGGATGTACACCATCGTGGAGGCGCTCGTGCAGCTGGCCCTGCGGGCGGGCGTGGAGTTCGAGTTCGACGTCTCGGTCGAGCGGATCGACGTCGACGGGAGACAGGCCCACGGCGTCGTCCTCGACGATGGCCGCCGGATCCAGGCCGATGTGGTCCTGGCGAACGCCGACCTGCCTTACGTCTATAACAAGCTGCTGCCCCAGGATGGGACAGCGAAGCGCCTGGAGCGCAAGCGATATTCGTGCTCGGTTGTCAGCTTCTTCTGGGGAGTGGATAAGCCCTACCCGGAGCTTCCGCCCCACACGCTCTTCCTGGCCGACGATTACCGCGACAATTTCACGAGCATCATTCGTGACCTCGACCTGCCGGCCAACCCCAGTCTGTACGTCCACGCCCCGGCCCGGCTCGACCCCTCCATGGCCCCCGCAGGACAGGATACAATCATCGGGATCGTCCCGGTCGGGCACATGAGCGAGGACGGGGAACAGGATTGGGCCGCGATCCGGGACCGGGCCCGCGCGCACATCTTCCGCCGCTTGAAATCGATCGGCATCAACGACCTGGAAGACCACCTGAAGTTCGAAGTGAACCTGACACCGCTCTCGTGGCTGAAGCGCTATAATCTAATGAAAGGCTCCACCCACGGACTTTGCCACAACCTCACCCAGCTGGCGTACTTCCGTCCGAGCAACAGGCATGCGCGCTACCACAATCTATATTTTGTCGGCGCAAGCACGCGCCCCGGGACAGGCATGCCGACTGCCATGGTGTCCGGCCGTCTCGCCGCGCAGCGGATCGTGGACGAGATGATTTAGGATTTATGAGGAATTGGGAGCTAACAGCTGTTAGCTTTTAGCCATTAGCTGTTAGCCCCGGAAAAGGAATTTATGAAAGATAATCAAATTACCCTGTTCGGCTTGACGCTCAAAACCATTGTCGTTCACACAGCAACGTATACGCTTGTCGGGCTGCTGGCATCGAACCTTTTCGATTATGCCGCCCAGTTTGCCCAGGCCGATATGCGTACGTTCATGCGACAGATAACCGACCCGATCATTGCGCTGGGACCGGCCCTCCAGCCCATTCGCGGGATCCTGTTTGCGCTGGCCTTCTATCCGTTGCGCGAGATCCTGTTTGGCAGGAAGAACGGCTGGCTGGTGACCTGGCTGCTGCTGGTCTCGCTGGGGATACTTTCCACATTCGCTCCCGCCTCCGCCTCGGTCGAAGGCGCAATCTACACGACTTTGCCCCTGCGCGAGCAATTCCTCTCAGGCGGCTTCCTGGAAGTGCTGACACAGTCTTTCCTGCTCTCTGGAATTCTGTATTACTGGGTGAATAACCCCGAGAAACGCTGGCTCAGCTGGGTACTGGGCATCCTCTTTGTGCTGGCAGTGCTGATGTCGCTGATGGGATATCTGGCGGCCGCGGGATATATGGCAGTTCCAGCCTGAACGGCCTGTCCACCTAGCCGCACTATACTTTCGGATAGCAAAAACTCCTCTGTCGGCGGGGGAGTTTTTGTTTCCTGGCGAGTAAGATTGAAATGAATAAAAACGTTGTAAGGAAATCACCATGTTTGCCTGTGCGCTCATTCTCATTCTTTTCCTGCCGGTCGCGCTGCTGCCGTTCATCCTGGAAGCTTTCTTCTCGGCCAGCGAGTTGACCGAGATAGGTATTCGCCTGGATCCTCCCTGGGATTGTTCACAGGCCGCTGACCCGATACAGGCACTTTGAGATCCCTGGCTATTGGAGAAATATACAATGAAACGCTATCAACATACTCAATCTGTAGAAAGTATAAACTGTGAAATTTATATACTTGTGCTGACAGCAGGCAGTCTTACAGGAAAGGTCGAATAATTCATAGCAAGCATGACCAAGCGAATAAAAATGAATCAAATCATCTCACAATTGATCGAACTTCAGCAAAAGCCTGCTCCCTTCACTCCGGGTGAACCCTTATTTTGGGATGATCCGCACATTTCGGCCCAGATGCTGGATGCGCATCTGAATCCAGAGATAGACGCCGCCAGCCGCCGGCCCGAGACGGTCGAGCAGTCCGTGAATTGGCTGATCGAAACTCTTGCTTTGAAAGCCGGAGATTCCGTGCTGGATTTGGGCTGCGGGCCTGGACTGTATGCATCCCGTTTTGCCCGTGCCGGTTTGCAGGTCACCGGTGTAGATTACTCCCGCCGTTCCCTTGATTACGCCATCAAATATGCGAATGAGAACAGTTTGGATATCAACTATCGCTACCAAAACTATCTTGAACTTAACGACGAAAACCAATATGACGCGGCGTTATTGATCTACGGTGATTTCTGTCCGCTCAACCCTGAGCAGCGCAGCAGACTTTTGCAGAACGTCTACCGTGCCATCAAGCCCAACGGCAAATTCGTGCTGGATGTATCTACTCGTGAATGTCGAAAAAAGCATGGCAGCCGGCATGGTTGGCAGGCATTGGAAAGCGGATTCTGGAATCCCGGTCCGCACCTGTTGCTCGAAGATGGCTTTGACTACCCGGAACAAGCCATTTGGCTTGACCAGGCGGTCGTCATCCGGGCAAATGGAAAAGTATCGGTCTACCGAAACTGGTTCCAGGACTATACGCCCGAATCCATCCGCGCCGAATTGGAGCAGGGCAGCTTCTTTGTCGAAAGCCTGTGGGGGGACCTGACCGGTCAGCCTTACACTACGGAAAGTGAATGGATTGGGCTTATCACACGTAAACAATGAGCCCAGCCACGTGGCTAGGTCAAGACTCCCCCGTTGGCAGGGGAGTCTTTTTTACGCTTATCTTATGATCAAACTCGAAAGGAAATTCACAATGTCGCAAATCCTGATCGCCCTCTCTCTATGGTTACACGCTTTAGCAACCATCGTGTTCATCGGTCATTACCTGCTGCTCTCGCTGATCTATCTTCCTGTTCTGGCCGGGGGCCACGGAGCGATCCTCAGCGAGATCTCGAAGCGCAGCCGGCCCTGGCTGTATGTCTCCCTGCTGGTCTTCGCCGTCACCGGTACCTACCTGATGCTGATCGACCCGGGATACCTGGGGTTCATGAAATTCAACAACTTTTGGGGCACCGTGATGATCATCAAGCATGTGCTGGTCTTTGCGATGCTCGCCCTGGGATTCTGGTTCAATGCCATCCTGCGTGTGGGGACCTTGATGGGCTCGAACAACAGTGCAGAGATCGGAATTAGCCGTTTTCGTCTGTATTCCAGCCTGATGACGATCTCGGGCGTCCTGGTCCTGCTTCTGACAGCACTCGCGCAGATGAAATAAACAGCTGCCCCGCAAGCGCAAAATCAGGAATTCCACTTGATCCGGTTCCCATCCGGATCAAGTTTTGTATTAAAATAGCGCACAAATCCAAATCCTCGCAGCCCAAATTTAATGTTATCATTATTATGCATTAGGGTCGGTCCGGCACATCATCGATCATCAATTTCACCATCTTCAATCTTCTGAAACTTCCGGGCATACTGCATTCAGTTGTCTGTTGCTGATTCAGGACAGGAGCGTACGGATGGATGACAAATCGATTATGACCAAGTCTGATAAACTGACTCGCAAGAAACAAACCTCCCCTGCAACCAGCCTTCCGGCTGTCAGCCACGAACCCCAGCTCGCGCCTTCCCAAAAGGTCTTCGATGCCATTCCACTTGCCGTTGTCTCGGTGAACTGGAAAGGTCAGATCCAGTACATGAACAGGGCTGCCAAATCCCTGCTGGGAGAAGTCGATCCATCCCTCAAGCTGGAAGACTGGACGCAACAATTCGGCCTTTTCCTCGACGACGGCCTGATCCCCTATCCCGCGGAAAAACTGCCCCTGCTGCGGGCCCTGCGCGGGGAGGTGGTTGAAGAGGCGGAGGAGATGATTCTGCGCAGGCAGGGGAACAAAAAGGGTATCTGGATTTCCATGTCGGTGGAGACCATCCGGGATGAAAACGGCCACATCGAGGGGACGATGGCCCTCCTGCGCGATATTGACTACCGCAAACAGGTCGAACTCTCCCGGGAACGGCACGTCAAGCGGATCGAAGCGCTGTACCGGTTTTCCCACTCCATTGCCGAGGCCGGCAATGATCTAAATGTGATCATGGGTTTGGTTGTCAAATTTACTGCCGAAGTCATCGGCGATCTAAGTATGGTTAGCCTGCTAAATACGGACGGCGCCAGGATGAACGTGGAGGCTTTTCACGATACGAACTCCACTGGCCAGGCGCTGCTGCGGAAACTTCTTCTGCCAAAATTTGATTACGATCCCACCCAGACTCTGGGGGGCAGTGTCCTGCGGTCCGGGGAGCCTCTGCTGATCCCTGCCATTGCACCGGAGAAACTTCAGTCAGTCACGCTGCCGGTCCTGCAGGAATACATCGGAAAGGTCGGCATGGAAAGCATCCTGATCGTTCCGCTTAAAGGCAGAAGTGGAGTGGTAGGACTCATTACCCTGGTGCGCCATCGCGGCAGCAAGCCGTTCAACGTGGAGGATCAGTCTTTTCTGACCGACATCGCCTATCGGGCAGTTCTGGCCCTCGAAAACTGCCGGTTGTTCGAATCACTGCACGCGGAGATCACGGAAAGACTGTCGGCCAAGCAGGCCCTCGATATCAGTGAGCAGCGCTTCCGCTCGATCTTCGAGTCGGTCACGGTCGGCATCAAAGTGCTGGATCTGGAAGGCAGGATTCTGCAGACCAACGAAGCGTTCCAGTCCATGGTCGGCTATAGTGAGGCTGAACTTGTGGGGAATTATTTCCACAAGTTTCTGCATGCCGACGATGTCCGCCAGGGGGTAAAGCTATTTCAGGATGTGCGCGCGAACGGCAACTCCTCCTTTCGTTTCGAACATCGGGCCCTTCACAAGGATGGATCCATTGTCTGGGTCAAGACGAATTTTACAGTCATAGGCAGGAGCGGCGAGGATGACACCCCGGCCTTCATCGTGGGCTTTATTGAGAACGTCACCGAGCAAAAGCGCATCGAGCTGGAGATGTCAGAGCTGAGCAGCCGCCTGCAAAGCAGCATGGAGCTGGAACGGCTCCGTCTGGCCCAGGAGCTGCATGACAGCCCCATGCAGTCCCTGTACAGTGCCATCTACCGGATCGAGGAATTGCGCAACACCGCCGGTCCGGAGCTGAAGGACGCCCTGCAGGATGTGAAGCAGCACATTCAAAGCGTATTACAGGATCTGCGTGCAACCGCCAAGGAACTGCGTCCCCCCACCATTTTCAACTTCGGTCTCGAAAACGCCATTCGCTCCCATGCCAACGATATCGTCGAAAAGCACCCCGACCTGAACATCCATCTTTCGCTGGCGCATGACCGCCAGATCCTGCCCGAGAAGGTCCGTCTGGCCCTCTTCCGCATCTTCCAGCAATCGCTGGCGAATGTGCTGCGGCATGCAAAAGCGACGGAGGTCCATGTCCGCTTCTCCTTCGATGCCGAGGAAACGCACCTGGAAATTTCAGATAACGGCAGGGGCTTTGATGTCCCGGCCAACTGGATCGATTTTGTAAGACAGGGGCATTATGGGCTGGCTGGCGCCGCGGAAAGAGCCAATGCCCTGGGCGGTGTTTTTCGGGTACATTCCAAACCCGGGAGCTCTACAACCATCAAGGTAACCATCCCGTGGAAAGATCCCACCGAATAGTGAAGTTTCCATTCCAATGAATGAAAGAGTGAAGCAATGCCAGATATCCGTGTATTGATTGTTGACGATCATCCGATCATCTGTAAGGGAATTCGCGACCTGCTGGCCCCTGCCGTGGGGATCAGCGTCGTCGATGAAGCCCATACAGGGGCGGAAGCCCTGGAAAAGATCGAGGCCCTCAAGCCTGATGTGGTTCTGCTCGATATGAAGCTGCCCGATATGAGCGGCGTCGAGATCATCAAGCGAGCCTATAAACTTGGAAGCAATGCCCGCATTCTGGGACTTAGCTCCTATAATGACCGCGAATTTATCTCTCAATTGCTTACCTATGGCGCTTCCGGGTATCTGCTGAAGGATGAAGTGCCCGAGGAAATCATCGAAGCGGTGCGCGGCGTGGCACATGGTGAGGTGGGCTGGGTCAGCCGCAAAGTGGCCGCACTGCTCAGCCAGATCCTGTTGAAGGAACAGGAGGGCGGCACCGACCTGACAACCAGGGAACTGGATGTGTTAAACCTCGTCGTCGAGGGGAAAACCAACAATCAAATAGGGATTACACTGGGAATCAGCGTCAAGACGGTCGAGAAACATCTGCATGCAATTTTCCGAAAGCTGGGCGTGGTCTCGCGGGTGGAGGCGGCCATCCTGGCTGTACAGGAGAGTTTGGTCAAAAAAGATTCGAAATTGGGCATGGGAGGGGACATCTGATCAGCACTAGGGTAATTCCCCATTGATATTCCGGAAGAAGTCTGTGAAACTGTGGAAAGGACTATGAATCTCTCGAAACCACAAGAAACGGACTTCAAAGCTGAAGCTGGAAAAAGAATATCGATGGTTGACAAGCAAATCAAAGTGCTGATTGTAGATGACCACTCCGGGGTGCGGGCAGGCATAAGAAACCTGCTGCAGGGGGCAAAGGATATAGTGGTTGTTGGAGAAGGTGTCAATGGGGCGGAAGCAATTGAACTTGTTTCTACCCGGCATCCGGACATTCTGCTCCTGGATATCGAGCTGCCGGATCAGCGCGGGGACGCCGTGATGCGCCATATTCGTGACACTCAACCTGATATGAAAGTTCTGGCTGTCAGTTCCTACAGCGACCGGGATTATATTCTCGGTATGCTGGAGAATGGCGCGGCTGGTTACATTACAAAGGACGAAGCGCCCATGATGCTCCTGGAAGCCATACGCAGCATCATTCATCTGGGCAAAAAATGGTTCAGTCCGCGTGCCATCAAACAAAGCGGGCTGCCCTCCATCGAAGAACAGACTCTGACCAAACGGGAAGTCGAAATTCTTGAGCAATTGATCAGCGATCGGTCAGCGCAGGAAATCGCGGATTCTATCGATATGACGGTGGGCCAGGTGGAAAAATATCTAAAGCTCCTGATGAGAAAGTTCGAAGCCGACTCGCTGGCTTCGCTGAAGCGGATTGCACGGCGCATCCTCGTGCGCCGCGAATCGTAAGGAAACGCGGGTTCCACCAGGGGGCAGGTTAGGGAATCACCCAGGCAAGTAGGTACATCCCCCATTGATACAGGCCGGAGTAACTTTTATATTATGGATACCCATTTCGAGAAAATGGGAATGTATGAACATATCAGGTTAGCGCTGGCAGGTTGTGCAGCACGGGGATTAAATCTTTCGATAGTGTGGAGGTAGAAATGACACTCACAGGACTGCTATTGCTGTTGCTGATCGCCGGGATCGTCGGCGGTTTGGGGCAAGCCATCTCGGGATATTCATTCGGCGGTTGTCTGATGTCGATCATTGTCGGTTTCGTCGGAGCCTATGTCGGGATCTGGCTGGCCGGCCAGCTGGGACTGCCCGAGGTTTTCACGATCAACATCGAGGGTGAAGCTTTCCCGGTCGTATGGGGAGTGATCGGTTCGGCTCTCCTATCGTTGATTCTGGGTCTGTTTACCAGGCGGCGGGTCGTCTAGCTGCTCCCGGCCAACAGATATGCAGGTGACAGGGACGAAGGCTGCCATCCCACTCTCTTCCAGGAGAGGACCGAAATGCAGACGGAATCCTGGAAGCAGGAAGTGATCGAGATCAAATTTAGCAGAAAGAAAAGGAGAACAAAATGAATCAGAATATTTTAGAAGGCAAGTGGCTGCAGTTGCGTGGTTCGATTCGTGAGAAGTGGGGCGAGATCACCGACGACGAGCTGGATCGCATCGCCGGTAAGCGGGACAAGCTGGCCGGCATTCTCCAGGAGAAGTACGGCTATGGCGAAATGGAAGCCGAAAGGGAGATCGATGATTTCCTGGAGCGTTGGGAAGATTAACAAACCTATTCTTTAAAAC
>JBAVVF010000568.1:0-5978 GCA_049697155.1 Anaerolineales bacterium | reverse complement strand
TCATCCCAGGCCGCGTAGACTGCGTAGTCCAGCATCTGGTCATAGGCAACTGCACCCGCCTGATTCCAATTGATCTCTTTGTTTGAGATAGCTGGATAGTCTGCAGCCAGAACGATACTTTCCTTGGTAAAAGGATTGAACACCAGGTGTGAGTACGGAGGATTGTAATCCTAATATGTGGTAAACAGCAGACGCTCATTATCCAACCAACCAGCCAATCCCTGATTGCCGGGCGGCCAGGGAAGCCGGAGCGCCTCATGAGTATTCAACACGCGTACATGCAGATATAAAAATCCATCGTTAGGGTCTGAAACATCGTAGGCTATCTTGGTGCGGTCTGGTGAACTAATGGCTTCCGCTATAGTTTCATTCGGCAAAAAGCCCGCTTCATCATTTTCCATGTTGAGGAGCACAGCAAAGTCCCTATAGCGACCAAAATAGGAAATTACTCCCTCATATCTATCCATGGGAAACGTCGTAGATATCGATGGACACAAGGAGTTCACTCGAAAGACGTTTGTTGCCGCAGCAGTCGGGAGCAATGTTGGCAAGGGCGTTTGGGAAGGCGCAACTACTGCCGTCATTGTTGGTAGAATATTCACCTGCGTTTCCGTTGCATTTGGTAGCCCACGTGATGATGTACTTTGGCAACTCGATAACAAGAGCAGTCCTATTAGGAGGATACTTGCCAAGATACGTAAGGCTGGAGCATCGAATTTCCTGAGTTTAGTTGGGGAATTAGCAGTGTCCATATCCATTTTCCATAACGCACATCCAGAAGTCTTCCTGGGTGACTGAAAAGGCCATAAATGTGCCGTCTAATGCCAAGAGCCCATTAGGAACCCATGGGTCATTAACAATATTCAGATGATTTTTGGCATTGCTTACCCACGGCTTCATCCATGTGTTCCCTACATGAATTCCTTGGAAAACCAAGTTCTCAGCCCGACGGCTCATGATCAGATTGCCCAAATAAGCAGCATCATCCATATAATTCCCCGTTGCGAATGGGTTATCGGGAAGAAGTACAGGAACATCAACAACATTCTTGCTGGCATGACCTTGAGCAGATTCAGAATATGCACCTAAGTAATTAAAAATGCCCGCAATACATGGACCGGCAGTACCAGGGCAATATGGATTTGCCATATTGGTTCCATGACTTCGTGCAAACAATTGATCGACTGCCGATTCAATAACCCAGTATTGGGCCAGTTTGTTTCCATAAATTTCATACATTAGCATTAGACCCAGAAATTGATATACTGTTAAATCATGGTAGTAATTACCTTTTAGATATATGTAGTAGTCCATCATTTTCTTTCCCGCATCCGATAATTCGTCAGGCGAAACGGGCGGCCTTACATACATCGGGGAAGCCTTAGGAACAAGTGGACGGCATACATAGCCAGGAATAATGGAACAAGCCATTGTTGGTTCAGGCTTCAGTTCAGCATCCACTTCTTCACATTCAGGCTGCGGCTGACACTCATGTCCAGTGGGATCCGTAAATGCAATTGGGTTGTTATACACATACGAGTACCGGTTCCAACTCTGCGGATTTGCTGGGCTTGGAATAATCGTATCCGGCTGGAGGAAGCGGTTAATATAAGGCGAACTCGGCACTTAGAAGCCGAGAAAGGATCAGTGGGATGCGTGATCAGACAGTATACGACCGGATCAGGAGACCGCTGCCCAGCTGAGGCGAACTGGTCTATACCAACCACCTTCAGTTGGTTTAAGAGCCACAACTACACCAGAATTATTTCAACCATCCTACTGCACGAATGTTTTCAGTAACAAAGAAGGTTTTTCCTGTCAAAACTTCTATAAGAATAACAAGAATATGTTGTTCATTAGTTGGATCTTCCATATTTACTAAGATGTACTCACCATCAGGTGACCATATGGGTGATCCCCAAGGAACGTATACCAAGCCATTGGAATCGCTAATTTCACAGTATTCACGCTGTTCTCCAGTATAAGTATCTACAATGGACAGGTGCATGCCATTACGTCCTTTTCCCCAATCCTTATTATTCACAAAGAATGCACTAAATTGACTGTCAGCGGACCATGACATCCCTGTAATATAAGAGTAATTATTTGCTTGCGACAAATGAGTGATCTGAACCAGGTCACCGTCCTTTCCGAGAATGAATATTTCATCTTGGATGGTACTCTGACTAGCCTGTCTATTTATTTGGGTGACAAATGCTATTCTTCTGCCGTCAGGAGCCCACAAAGGGAATTTTCCATAATCTGTTGTTGGCACATCTATAAGAATATCATCGGTTGCTACATCCACCATCCTTACTACGCGGTTTGGTTCCACGAAAGTGGGGTAAATCACTCGAGTAAGGTCAGGACTGTAAATGACCCGGCTTAGATTAAACTCCCAAATCAAACTGTCGCCATTCCACTGATTCGGATATTCATTCAGCAATTCACTGCTTTCTCCGGTAAATGGATTTACGAGGAAAAGAGTAGCCCTTGTTTGTGGAGCTGACCACACTTTTCGCAGATTTTCGATGAGAAGATTATTGTTATCTATCCAAATTGAACCTCTGTGATCTATATCCAGTGTTATGGTTTTATGTTCAACGCCATCTCCTGAAACAATATGCAGGGTTTCTGAAGTTGCCTCACTTTGGTTAGGGTCTACCTCTGCATACTCCAACAATTCTCTGTTAGGTGACATTGAAAAAGACCAGTCAACTATGATCCTATTCTTGTTCTGCGGTAGGGCTATTTTCTCTCCCGAATTAATGTCTAATAAGTAAGAAGGAGCATTGAGTGGTGCGCCCGAGTAGTAAGGCGCCCCAGAAAGAACGACCTTTCCAAGAACTGCTAAAGTCTTAGGAATTTGTTCAATTCGACTGACACAGCTTGGTGATGCTGTATAAGCCAAGGTCACAGGAGGCGAAATTGATACCTGCGATCCAGTAGTTACAGTTTCGGTAGATATCGGAACCAAACTAGGCGAAATAAGAGTGGCATTTGGACTTGGCGAGCAAGTTGAAAATCCAAATACCGCAAAACATATTAGTACAATAGAAGAAAACTTTCTTTGCATAGTTGTTATTACTTCCCATTTATGTATATTCTATGGCAGTTGACAGGTCCCCATTCCTTTAGCTTCACGCCATTGACATCCTGTTAGTATATAAGCTGGATCATCACCATTTTCCCCACCTATCTTGTGAAGCCAGGAACGAGGCGCGTGCTTAAAAAGCGATCCATTACCGACTGCATATGGCCTATCCATTGCAAAACCATCATTCCACTCTGGGTGCCGAAATGCTGCCGGATCATGGATTGCCGCAGCAAGACTCCTTCCACCATAGATATTGTTCGGGCCTAATGCATACATATCTGGCACCGCAGATTCAGCTCTCCCTTGCGTAGATTGGCTGTAGTACGAGAGATGCATGAACGCACCTATCGCTGAGGATGGATCGCATGCCACTCTAGGATCTTTGCAATATTCGCGCGAGTTCCTCACCATAGCTTCTCTGAAATCAGGGTAAGCCGTCTCATAATTCGTCTCATCACTGGCTATAACTCCTAATTCATATCCATACATCAATCCGATAAAATCCCAAACAGAGAAATGACCATCGGCTCCATAAGTCCTCCACCACCAACCACTATGGTTGTAATAAAGTCGCAAATAGAAATCATATACTTTTTCTCCATGCCCAGTTTTTTTCAACATATCTCGATCAAGTCGATCTGGCGAGGCAGCACCATTGATCGGATTACCATCATTGTCCAAACATTCCTCTGGCTCGCCATTACATATATGACCACTTGGATCATTGGCATTGATCGGGTTATTTACCACATAGCTATATCTGTTCCAGCTCTGTGGGCTCGCTGGGGCAGAAATAATACTATCCGGCTGGAGGAAGCGGTTAATATAAGGCGAATTCGACCTTTCACGGCAAGAAAGAGTTGTTAAAGTAAAGCGGCAAACCGGTGCGCAGTTAGATCAGAGATCATCACAAAGTATTATCAATACTGGACAGGTACAGAGGTGTGACTCAAGGAGACGGACCAGTGCATTTCACGAAAGATTTTATCTTATTCTAAAGGCCCACTCATATTTCAAGGTTTCTCCCGACTTGGTAACAACTACGACTCTTCCTCTATGATCTCCTGGCAATACAAAGTGGTTAGAGCCAAAGAAATACCAACCTGCCAGATCAAGTTCAGTATCGCCAACCCGGTATGTACCACCTCCTTCCCATCTGCTGGTTATTGGCACTTGGTTTCCATCAACATAGAGGAAGACTCTATCTGGAAACGAAGATGCAACCTGGCTGCTTGATTGTGGCAATTCCAATTGCCAAATACTATCCATGTCTATTGCCACTCCAACGCCTATTCCTGATCGGGGCCAGAGGTAGCGTTTAACATAGCAACCAAGCAACGTTTCCGATTCGGATGGCGGCCAGACATTTTCGATGTACTGTGGCGCCTTCAAAAGACCTGTATTAGTAGGACAAGGTGTCGCGACAGTCCAAATGCTAATAAGTATAAGGCATGCCAATAAAATCGCAGCTTTCGCTTTTAGTTTTCTAGTTCTCACATCAACCTCCATTTCAAAGTCACTTCGATGAACACAGCCTATTGCACAGGCTGTCGAAACATCAAATAGGGGTTATTCATTTGGCTATATGTGCCATGATTTACGCCGACAAGGTACCCGTTATAAAATATCCCACCCCCCGAATCTCCTTTTGTCACAATTCCGTTTGGATTATTAGCGAGAGTACCTAATGCATTGTCGTATGGGCTAATTGCATACGGGAGAGCAGGTACTTCGGTTTCCAAGACGTGAAGCACCTTAGTGAAGTCATCCTTGTAGGCAACAGTTACATCTTCTCCTCCTAAGAAAGTATGTTCTCCTACTTGAGCTGGGACAAGACTATCAGGAGCTCCTTCGGGTAAGCTAATAACCAGTATGTCGTTTTGGCTACCAGAATCATCGAGCGCGACTTTGTCTATATCAAACTGATATAAATACTGGCCATGATCCCCCAGCTGAATCCACATATATGAGCCAGGTTTATATACATGATAAGCTGTCATAATAGTAAAGTTATTTCCGACCACTGTCCCCAATCCCCACCCGCCATATGGTTCACCCTCATCATTATAGTCCCCGAATCCTATGCTAATCGTTGCATTGCTGGCATCACCTGGCTTATCTTTCTTGTCTCTGTCTTTTTTCTTGAGGTCAGGCGTCGTGTCAAGATCTGAATGGTCGTTAAGATAATCCATGCAGTAGGGGTTTCCTCCGCATGTACCATAAGGATCGTGACCCGTTGGATCACTAAACATAATTGGATTGTTCAGGGAATATGTATATCTATTCCAACTCTGCGGATTCGCCGCGCCCGGAATGATGCTATCCGGCTGGAGGAAACGGTTAATATAAGGCGAATAAAACCTGGCCTTATAGTCCATGATCCCGCCCATGCCGTCGTCCAGTTTTCGCTGACCCGTGTACCCCAGGTCAGTCGGCGAGGCATAGGGACCGGATATATCCGTGCGTACTGCGCCAAATGGCAAATACCTTTGCTGGCTTGTTAATGTGCCGCTGGCATCCGTGACAGCCACCGTGGAACCGAGATGGTCGGTTAACAGGTATTGTAATCCCGTCCCGTCGTGCATGGCAACCAGCATTCCGGCGAGGGAGTAGTACTTCCGGACCGTGCTCCCTGTCACTTCATAGGCCCCGCCGAAATAGTAGGACGTTGTCAAAGTGCTTTGGATTGTCTGTGGGCAGTCCTGGTTCCATACGGTATAGACCTGTTTGACACGCGCTCCATCACCGTCATAGGTGAAGTCCCACTGCTTGTCTACCCTGGCAACTGACTCACAAGTATCCGCGTTCAGTTTGAGGACCGCATCGATCCTGTTTTCGGCATTATAGGTTTGCTTGAAGGTCGCGCCGTTTTCGGTACGGC
>JBAVVF010000567.1:0-4396 GCA_049697155.1 Anaerolineales bacterium | reverse complement strand
GGATATATTCGGTAAAGGGCCTGTCAAAATCATGGACAACCTGTGGGCGCAGGAGATTGACGCCGACCAGCACATCAAAGCCTATCAGAATGAAATCCGCAAGAAAATCCTAGACATGTATGGCTTCGAAGCCGTGCCCGACGAGATCGAGCAGTACATCCAGGCGGCTTCCGCAGAACCCGCCATGGAGGAAAGCGCCATCTTCGACGCGGTGGTGGATATCGTGATCGGCGGCGAATACGATTACTACATCTACGACCTGGTGCCGCTGGGTCATGCCCTGTACTACCTGAGCATGGCCAAGGTCTACGATGAGTGGATCAATAAGATCACCAAACTGCGCGAGGAGATGCGTGAATATGAGGAAATGGTCTCACGCATGAAGCGCGAGAAGCAAACCGAGGAAGATCAGATCCTCACCGAGCTGCAGTACATCCGTACCCGCATCAATGCCTCTTCGAGCATCCTGACCGATCGGGAAAAGACTGGCTTCTTCTTCGTCGTCATCCCCGAGGAGATGATCCTGATCGATACGGCCAAAGCGGCGGAGCTGTTTGCCAAGTTCGACGTCCCCATCATGGGTTACGTCGTCAACCGCGTGGTGCCGCGCGAACTGCTCGAGCAGAACATCCCGGCCTACCTGAAGAACCGCATCGAGATGCAGGACAAGTATCTGGCCCAGATCAAGACGACGTTCGGCAATCAGGTGGCGGCGCACGTTCCGGAGCTGGAGCGCGACGTGACCGGCCTGGATATGATCCGGCAGCTGGCCGAGATCATGTACGGGAAATAAGGAGAAGCGGCCATGAATCAGATTGAAACCTCCATGCAGGCCTACATCAAGGAGCGCGATTCCCTGCGCTACCTTTTCTTTGGCGGCAAGGGTGGCGTCGGCAAGACGGCCCTGGCGGGCGCGACGGCCATCTGGCTTGCGAAGCAGGGCAAACGCGTCATGCTGGCCTCCACCAATCCGGTCCACAGCCTGAGCGGTTTGCTTGGACAAAACGTCTTTGGCCAGCCAACCCCGGTCGAGGGCGTGCCGAACCTGTGGGCGTATGAGATCGATACCAAGGACACGATCGAACGCTCCAAGCAGGAGATCCGCGAAAAGATCCAGTGGTTCCTGAAATTTGCCGATATCTCCACCAAAGCCGAAGAGTTCGTCGAGTCGGCCACGATGAACCCGGCGTTCGAAGAGTCGGCCATGTTCGAAAATATGGTGGACCTGATGCTGGGCGGCGAATACGATGTGTACGTCTTTGACACGGCTCCCACCGCCAATGCCCGCCGGCTGCTGGGCATGTCGCAGGTCTATTCGCTGTGGGTCAACAAGATGCTGAAAAGCCGGGACGAAGCCCGCTCCCTGCGCGAACTGCTTTCCTTCACCAAGAAGAAGGAAAAAGACCCGCTGATGGAATATCTGGTCGCCTTCCGCGACCGGATGGGCAAGGCCCGCGTCATGCTGACCGACCCGGCCCAGACCTCCTTCTTCTTCGTTACTCTGCCCGAAGCTCTACCGATTGCGGTCATTACTCGCTTCATCGGCTGGTTCCATGATTTCGGCATCCCGGTTGGCGGTGTGGTCGTCAACATGCTGATCGACAAGGGTCAGGTCAATGACCAGTCCCCGGAGTTTGTGCGGAACCGGGTCGCCATGCAGGATCGCTACATGGAAGAGATCTGGCAGAAGTTCGAAGGCATGGTACGCGCCAAACTGCCGCTTTACGAGACGGAAGTACGCGGTGTGCCATCCCTCAGCCGCATGGCAGACAACCTGTTTGTCTAAGAGTGAAATGTGAGACGTGAAGGAGGAGTCACGTCTCACATTCATTTGAGCTTATGAAACGTATCTTTCGACGGTTTTCCGGTACTTCCCGTGAAATCCTGTATGGCATGGCCATTCACGACCAGGTCCGTGCTCTGGCCAAACAGCGCGGCGCGCTCGAGCATCTCTTCGTGCTGATCAGCTTTGGCGACCTGCTCGGCTTACCCATCCTGCCGCCCTACTACAGCATGCGGCTGCTGCCTTTCGTCGTTCCCCTCATCAGCAACTGGAAGCGCCGTATGCTGCGGGAGCGGGATTTGCTGGATGCAATCTTCTAGGTAGACAGGTACACACGTAAACAGATATGTACATACCTAAACTACCTGTGTACCTGTTTACGTGTCTACTACCTCTGCAACATAAACCAAAATTATTTTCAACAGGAACACCACAATGAAAGCTGTCCGTGTACATCAATATGGCGGACTGGAGGCATTGAAGGTCGAAGACCTGCCTGTCCCGGCGCCAGGGGAGGACGAAGCACTTGTCAAGATCGAGGCCTCCGGGGTCAATTTCATCGACATCTACCACCGCCTGGGCCGCTACCAAGGAACTTTACCGCTCACGCTCGGCCAGGAGGCCGCCGGGACGGTCGAGGCAGTCGGTTCCAATGTGACGGATTTGAAGCCGGGTGATCGCGTCGCATACGCAAGCGTGCAGGGCGCCTATGCCGAATATGCCGTCGCGCCGGCGTGGCGACTCATTCCCATCCCAACCGGCGTGGACACGCAACAGGCTGCCGCGGCCATGATCCAGGGCATGACGGCTCATTACCTGGCCTTCAGCACGTATCCGCTCAAGGCGGGCGAGACGGCACTCGTCCACGCGGCGGGCGGAGGGACAGGCCAGCTCCTCGTCCAGATCGCAAAGCGCTGTGGGGCGCGCGTCATCGGGACCGTTTCGACCGAGGAGAAAGCGAAACTTGCCCGGGAGGCCGGCGCTGACGAAGTGATCCTGTACACCCAAACCGATTTTGAAGCCGAAGTGAAGCGACTGACAAGCAACGCCGGCGTGGACGTGGTCTACGACTCGGTTGGCAAGGATACATTTGACAAGAGTCTGAACTGCCTCCGGCGGCGGGGCACCATGGTTCTGTACGGTGCATCTTCGGGCCCGGTCCCACCGCTCGATCCACAGACCCTGAACGCCAAAGGTTCCATCTACCTGACGCGGCCCTTCCTCGGCCACTACACCGCCGACCGCGCCGAGCTGCTGGGGAGAGTGAACGATGTTTTCAACTGGATCGCGGCCGGCGAATTGAAGGTTCGGATCGACAAGACCTTCCCGCTCGCCGAGGCCGCCGAGGCGCATCGCTACCTGGAAGGCCGGCAATCGAAAGGCAAAATATTGTTGCTGCCATAACCGGGAGAGAAATCACCGAAGTTGAAGCCACTGAGTATGATTCAGTGGCTTCAATGATTCTAGCTTTCCGTCATTGCGAGAAGTGGCGCCGTGGCGACACAATCTCAAATACGATTGGCAATTTTGTGAGAGATTGCTTCGCCGCTACGCGGCTCGCAATGACGGGTTATAAAGTTCCTGCAAAATCTGTTACCATTGCATGGATTTGGAGGCACTCATGGATCTACAACTGAAAGACAAAAGCGCTTTTGTAGCAGGTTCCTCGCGCGGACTTGGCTTTGCCGCCGCGCTGACGCTGGCCCGCGAAGGCTGTAAGGTTGCCGTCAACAGCCGCGAGGTCAAGAACGCCAGAGCCGCGGCGAAGAAAATCACCAGAGAGTCTGGCACGCAGGCATATGGCGTTGCAGGAGACGTGGCCAAAGCATCCAATGCAGAGAAACTGATTCGATCGGTCGTCGACAAGCTGGGCGGACTCGATATCCTAATTACCAATGCTGGCGGTCCGCCGGCCGGATCGTTCGAGATTTTGGATGAGGTGGCCTGGCAAAAGGCGGTCAATCTATCCCTGCTGAGCCACGTGCGCCTGATCCGTGCCGCACTGCCGTATCTGCGCCAGTCATCCGCGCCGAGTGTGCTGACGATCACCTCTTATTCCGTTAAGCAGCCGCTCCCCCAGCTGGTCCTTTCCAACAGCATTCGCGCCGCCACGGTGGGCCTGACCAAGTCCCTGGCGCTGGAACTTGGGAAGGAGAACATTCGTTTTAATTCCATCCTGCCCGGCTGGACCGCGACCGAGCGCGTGCAGGAAATCATGGCTTTTCGCGCCAAAAACAACAAAACGACCCCCGAAGAGGAAATGGCCAAACAAACCGCCGAAATCCCGCTCGGGCGGATGGGCCGCCCCGAGGAGTTCGCGAACGCAGCGGTCTTCCTCGTCTCGCCAGCCGCCTCTTATATCCACGGTGTGGCATTGGCTGTCGACGGCGGAATTATCAAGGGAACCTTCTAAAAACTCATGCCAATCTCAACCTGCCTGAACTGCGGCACATCCGAACAGGATCGCCCGCTCATCATCCTCAAATTTCAAGGGAAAGAATTTTATATCTGCCCGCAATGCCTGCCGATTTTGATCCACAAACCCTACCAGCTGGCAGACAAACTCCCCGAGTTCACACCTCCTGAAAGTCCGGCATCCGACGATCACTAACC
>JBAVVF010000566.1:0-5677 GCA_049697155.1 Anaerolineales bacterium | reverse complement strand
CGGGGCCAGGGACTGCCCGGGCTGCGACCTCCCGGATCGCATCCGCCACCTTCTGATCGGCAACCACGACCGCCACGCGGATGTTGCGCGCCGAGGGATCGCTGTTGGCCTCCACGGCCATGCGGATGGCCTGCTCGGGGATGTCCTTGACGGCGCGGACATCATACAGATTGCGCGTGCGGCGGTCGACGCCAAGCAGATGTTCCATGGCAAAGTTCCGCCACTCGTTGATCGTCGCATCGGACAGATCTGTGAAGGTCAGTGTCATGCCGCCGTCGTCACGGCGCACGACCGTAAAGCCAACACCGGGCTTGGGAGTCCAGTTGAGAGGCTTGAACTTATCCATATCGATTCCTCCAATCGGGTCCTGTTGGACATAACCTAATGAATGGATTCAAGAAACGCATCGATTTCTTCCTGATCCCAATTCTCCGCATTGCCCATGATCATCAGCATGGCTGTTCCATCCTTGCCTGGGAATGTGGTAATCAGCTCCCGCATGACGAAGCCGCTCTCATCCGTGCCTTCAAAGGTGGTGACTTCCACTTCCTCGCCGCGGATGGTCATTTTTTTGGTTTCCACCACGGTCATGGTCAGGCCGCGCTGCCCGGATTGCTGTTCGAAGGAGCGCCGCATTTGTTCTTCCATTTGCTGCCGATTGGTCGCGACATTGAACTGCGTCAGCATGATCATTGGCTGGCCCGTGGAGCCGACCGTGCCGGGTGAACTGGGGCTGATGATCACCATCTTATACGCAAAGAAATCCATCGCGACCTGTTCCTGGTATCCCGGCGGGAGCTCGTAGTCTGCGATGGTGTGGGCGGCTTCGGCGGCGCCCTCGGGATCCGTTTTCATGTTTTCACCGAACTGCTTCCCGAGATTGGCAAAGAGCAGCACGACCGCGGCCACCGCACACAGGCAAAACAGTAGAGACCCGCCCAGGCCGATCCAGATCCATTTGTTGCTCTTCTTTTTCACTTCGACGACTGTCATGATGTTGTTTCTCCTATTCTTTGGCGCGGTTTTGGACCGCCTGCAAAATCGCCGCGAGCGTATCCTCAGCTTCGAGACGGCCGATCGTGGGCAGAGGCAGGCCGAGGCGCTGGTGAAGTGTGTTCAGAATCTGGACGGCCAGCCGGTCGCGATGGGTCAACTGGTCGCGGCGCAGGAGGAAATCCTCGATCAGGCTCAGCTCGCTATTGGTCAGCCGTTCGACAGGGAAGCCTTCCACGGAGACATGTGTCAATCCCTGCATGCCCAGGTTGACCGTGCGCCTGACGGACAGCGATTGGATCGAGATGGGCGCACGGTCCTGCACGACCAATGTGCCGGCGGCCAGGTCTCCCAGGCGCCGGGATTGTTTGTCGATGAACATGGTCACGATGCCGACACCGTAGGCCGCCGGAAGGAAATCCACCATGCGGACAAGGTTGCGGATGAACGATTCGGAAAGTGTGATGGGTGTCCCGTCCGAGCGGATCACGCGCAGGCCCACCCAGCGCTTGCCAGGCGACTGCCCGTTCCAGAGCATTTCAAAGAAAACGTAATATCCCCAGTAGAAGAGCGAGGCGATCAGGCCAAAGATGGCGATCACCCAGGCGGAGAGTTCATCGCTTAGCGCCCCGAATGCGTTGATGATCAAAGCCGCCACGATGACCACCACGGCTTGCAGAAGGAAAACCAGGATCGTATCCAGGAGCGTGGCCACAAAACGGGAGCCGAGACCGGCCACCTGGTAGCCAAAGGCTACATTTTCAGGGGTTTGAATATCGAGGGTTTCTTCGGGAAGGGTCATGAACTTCCTTCGTCTGCAGATCGTTTCGAGGAGACGCCGGAGCGCCGCTCAGAGGGTCATACAAGTGAGTATAATTCACTTATGCGTGTGGATGAATTTTACCAGTCTCGCAAAGGCGATTGGGAGACTTTAAGCAAGCTGCTCGACCAGGGGCAGCAGGATATGCGCGGACTCTCGGAATCGCAGGTGCGCGACATGGCCCGCCTCTACCGGGCGACCACCTCGGACCTGGCGCTGGCAAAACGTGACTTTCCGCGCAACGAGGTCACGGTGTACCTGAACCAGCTCGTGGCGCGTGCCCATGCCCTGGTGTATCGCAGCGAGCCGCTGGCCCTGAAGCAGTTATGGTATTTTGCCACGGTCGGTTTTCCGCGCCTCTTCCGGGAGACGTGGATATTTACCTTGATTGCCGCGCTGTTCTTTGTCATACCCGGGATCGCCTCCGGGGCGGCCACCTACCTGAGACCCCAGTCGGCCACATTGCTGCTGCCGCCCGGAGCCCATCGCCTGATCGGGATCGTGGAAAACAAGGAGCTCTGGATCGACATCCCCATCGAAGAGCGGCCCTACACCGCGATGTTTATCATGCGGAACAACATTCAGGTCTCGTTCCTGGCCTTTGCGAGCGGACTCAGTGCGGGCCTGTTCACGCTCTGGATTCTATTCTTCAACGGTCTGATGATCGGCACGTTGACGGGGCTGACGTCTTTTCACGGGATCGGGTTCGAGCTGTGGACATTCGTCATTGGGCATGGCGTCATCGAATTGACCATCATCTTCATCGCAGGCGGTTCGGGTCTGATGCTGGGCTGGGCGATCCTGCGTCCCGGCCTCATGCGCCGGCGGGATGCCCTGTCCCAGGCCGCGCGTAAGGCTGTCTATCTGCTGCTCGGCGCGGTGCCGTGGCTCGTCGTGGCCGGGACCATCGAGGGATTCATCTCTCCGAATGAAAATATCCCCGTTCTTGTCAAGTGGATGGTGGGAATCGGCAGCGGGATTATTCTGTATAGTTACTTGTTGCTGGCAGGACGGGAAAGGAAAAAGCGAAAAGATAATCCAGCCACGAATTTCGCGAATTAATTAAACTATTGGCGGAAATTCGCGGCACAGAAAATAAAGACTCTCTGTGTCTCTGTGACTCCGTGGTTAGTTGCTCTACAACTGCATTCTCCCCTTCAACTCCAGATAACGATTGATGACCGACATGGAAAGCTGGTCGGCCGGCACATCCAGCGTCAACACCCCGCGCTGGCGGAGCGAATCCAGTACCACGCGGCGCTCGTCGAGCAGCTGGCCGGCTGCGGCGCGCTGATAGACTCCCAGCGAATCGTTTGGCTTCATCTGTGAAGCATCCACCACATTCGGGTCGCTGATGGTCACCAGCAGCGGCAGGCTGCTGCGGGCCAGCATCGACATCTGCGCGACTAGCGAGTTCAGGCTCGCGCCGCCGGTCAGATCGGTGAACACAACCACCAGGGCCCGGCGTCGCTGCTTGACGGCCAGGTAGGCAAGCGCCTTGCGATAATCCGGCTCCACGGGCTGCGGCTCCATACCGTACAACAGTTCCAGCATGCGGTAGAACTGTCCGCGGCCCTGACGCGGCCCGAGGTAATGCATCACGTCGTCGGCGAAGCTCAGCATGCCGACCCGGTCGCCTTTGCCGGTTGCCACGTAGGTCAGCAGCAGGACGGCGTTCACCACGTAGTCCAGCTTTGCAATGTCTGCCACGGGACTTTGCATCATGCGCCCGGCATCCAGCACCGCGATCACCTGCTGGCTGCGCTCGGTCTGATATTCGGTCGTGACGGGGAAGTTCCGCCGGGCGGTGGCCTTCCAGTTGATGCGGCGGTATTCGTCGTCGGGCAGATACTCTCGCAAACGCTCAAACTCCGTCCCTTCGCCGAACTGACGCGTGGTGCGCAGTCCCATCTCCTGCAGGCGGTTGCGCCGCAGCAGGAGATCATAGCGCCGCACGTCCATCAAATTCGGATAGACCTTGACCGGCCCTTTCGCGTTCACTTTGGCCTGCCGGATCACCAATCCGAGCGGACTCAGCCAGCGCAAAGTCAGGTCTCCAAATTGATAATCGCCCCGCCGCAGAGGACGGACGTGATAGGTATGCTCCCAAAGGCCGCGCCCTGCCACGTGGCCTTCCAGGGTGCGTGTCTCGATCTGGAACAGCTCGGGCGGCTCATCCCGGACCGTGAAGCTGACCCCGCGTCGTGAGCGATTCCTCACGCTGACGCGGATCGGGTTCTCCGCACCCAGCGACAACTTTGTGTCATGGTCGCGCGTCAGGTCAAACTGCCTGATATCCCCTGCCAGCCGCCAGTCGAAATACATCACCGTCAGGACGAACATGGCATAGCCCCAGGCGAACCATTCCATGAATGGCACCCAGACCCCCAATGCCATGATGGGAGCCGCAACGAGAAGAAAGATGAGAGCGCGAAAAGTAGGTATCATAAAAGGCTGAAGGCGGAAGGATAAAGGACACTTGCACCGGACGCAAGTGCAGGTGTGAAATTAACGGCTTGTCCGTTTGTTTTTGACTTTCTTGACGATGGTCACGAGAATCGCGATTAATTCATCCGTCTCCTTCAAAAGTGGATTTAGTTTTTCGGCGGGAAACATTCCGGAATCTTTAAGTAATTCAAGCCAATAAGCAGTTTCGTCTAATTCTTGCAGAGAACCTTCAACCTTGTTGATAAAATCAGCATCAGACTTAGCGCGTTGTGCCTCACGATATTGTGCGCCTACCGACGTTCCCGAACGAAGAACTTGTTTTCCAATTATCTGCGCCTCCGTCGTTTTAGGCAGACAGGTATAAAGACGGATCATCTGCAGAGCGAATTGTTTCGTTCTGATCTTCAAATCATAATTTTCAACCATATTCCCACCTTTCCGCCTTCATCCTTCATCTATCATCCTTTTAACGAGGAACTTCCACCGACCCCAAAACTCTCTGGATCACGGAATCCGGGTCCAATCCTTCGATCTCTGCTTCCGGCTTCAGAAGAATACGATGTCGATACACCGGCGGCACCACGAACTTGACATCATCCGGGGTGACGTAGTTGCGGCCCTGCAGGGCGGCAAAGGTCTTGGCGGCCAGCAGAACGTGGGTCGTTGCGCGCGTGCTGGCTCCCAGCACAATGTCCGGGGATTGGCGGCTGGCCACGCCGATCTTTGCAACGTATGTGAGAATTCCTTCCTCGACAACGATCTGTTTGATGGACTCTCTTATCTCCACCACTCGCTTTGCATCCACTACAGGTTTCAAGCCGGCAGCTTGCAGGTCGTGTGCATCGAAGCCGTGATGGTAGCGCCGCAGAACTTCCACTTCGTCGTCCAGGGGCGAGTACGGGACGAGGACCTTGAACATAAAGCGATCCAGCTGTGCCTCGGGGAGGGGATACGTCCCTTCGTATTCGATCGGGTTCTGGGTCGCGATGACCATGAACGGCGCATCAAGCTGGTGCCGCTCGCCTTCCAGGTTGATCTGCCTCTCCTCCATCGCCTCCAGCAGCGCGGACTGGGTCTTGGCGGGCGCGCGGTTGATCTCGTCGGCCAGGAGCAGTTGCGTGAAGATCGGTCCCTTCTTCAGGTGGAAGCGGGTCGTCGAGACGTCGAAGACGCTGGTGCCGAGGATGTCGGACGGCATCAGGTCCGGGGTGAACTGGATGCGGGTGAACTTGGCCTGCACCATGTGGGCCAGTGTCTTGGCCATCAACGTCTTGGCTGTGCCCGGTACGCCTTCCAGCAGGACGTGCCCGCCGGTAAATAAGGCGACCGCCAGAAGCTCGAACGGCTCCTCCAAACCAACCAGGACCTTGTTGGCTTCCGTGCGCAACCCTTCGAAAACGTTTTTGAGATCAATTG
>JBAVVF010000565.1:0-2754 GCA_049697155.1 Anaerolineales bacterium | reverse complement strand
CGCGCCCTGATCGTTCGCCCGGGGCTGGTCGTGGGTCCGCACGACCCGACCGATCGCTTCACATATTGGCCGGTGCGTGTCGCCCGCGGAAGCGCGGTGCTCGCGCCCGACAGGCCCGAGGCGACCACCCAGTTCATCGACGGGCGCGACCTGGCCGAGTTCGTGGTCAAGCTGATTGAAGAAAACGCCTCCGGCGTGTACAACGCGACCGGACCCGATTATCCGTTGACGCTCGGTAAAATCCTTGAGACGAGCAGGCAGATCAGCGGCAGTGACGCGACCTTCAGGTGGGCAAGTCCCGAGTTCCTGGCCCGAAACAACGTCCAGGGCTGGAGCGATATGCCTGCCTGGGTTCCTGACGATGAAGAAATTGGCTTCTCACACCTGGATGTCTCGAAGGCTGTCCGCGCCGGGTTGAAGTTTCGTCCATTGGAAGAGACCATCCGTGATACGCTCGAATGGGCCAAGACCCGCCCGGCAGATCATGAGCCGCGCGCGGGGTTGAAAGCGGAACGTGAACAAGAGTTGTTAGAGTTGTTGAATAAATAATGTTCCAGAAAATCCTGATTGCCAACCGCGGCGAGATCGCCATCCGGATCATGCGGGCCTGCAAAGAGCTCGGCATCCGGACAGTCGCGGTCTATTCGGATGCCGATCAGAATGCTCTGCACGTCCAGCACGCCGACGAAGCCATCCACATCGGGCCGGCCGCGCCGAAGGAATCCTATCTTAATGCGGGAAAGATCATCGACGCGGCCAGGCAGAGCGGCGCGGAGGCCATCCACCCGGGGTATGGCTTCCTCTCGGAGAACGCCTCCTTCGCAGCCGCAGTCGACTCTGCAGGTTTGACCTTTATCGGCCCCTCGGCCGACTCCATCCGCCTGATGGGCGACAAAGCCGAATCGAAGATCCGCATGAAGCAGGCTGGCGTCCCGACCGTGCCCGGCTACGAGGGGCTTGAATCGGAAAGGGACTTCCAGAAGGCCGCAAAGCAGATCGGCTATCCGGTCCTGGTCAAAGCCGCGGCCGGCGGGGGCGGGAAAGGGATGCGTGTCGTCCACGCGAAAGGTGAATTGGCTGAAGCCATCGAGTCGGCCCGGCGCGAAGCCCTGCATGCCTTCGGCGACGAGCGCCTGCTGATCGAAAAGTACATTCCGAAGGCCCATCACATTGAATTCCAGGTCTTCGGCGACCGGCAGGGGAATCTCGTCCATCTCTTCGAACGCGAATGTTCCACCCAAAGAAGGCATCAAAAGATTATCGAAGAGACTCCCTCGCCGCTGCTCACGCCTGGACTGCGCGAACAAATGGGTGAAGCCGCAGTCAAGGCGGCACAGGCAGTCAACTATTTCAACGCAGGCACTGTCGAATTCATCTTCGATCCGGATCTTTCCTCTTTCTTCTTTCTTGAGATGAACACGCGCCTGCAGGTGGAGCATCCAGTCACCGAGCTTGTGACCGGACTCGACCTCGTCCACTGGCAGATCCGCGTCGCGGCGGGAGAGCGCTTCCCATTCACGCAGTCACACTTCACCCAGCGCGGACATGCCATAGAGTGCCGCGTCTACGCCGAAGACCCCGCCAACGGATTCCTGCCCAGCACCGGCAGGCTCCTGCAGTTCAGCGAGCCGCGCGGACCCGGCATCCGCGTCGACTCAGGGTTCACCGCCGGCAGCGAAGTGACACATTTCTACGATCCCCTGCTGGCAAAGTTGATCGTCCACGCCGAGGATCGTGAGTCAGCCATCCGGCGAATGCAGTCCGCGCTGAAGGAGTTCATCGTCCACGGGGTCGTGACAAATATCGACTTCCTGCAGGCCGTCCTAGCTCACCGAGATTTTGCGGATGGAAAGGTAAACACGCGCTGGGTAGAAGCGGATTTCAACTGGAGCCCGCCATCCGAACCAACTATCGAAGCGTTGGTTGCCGCATCTCTGGCAGACCTGGTAATCGTCAATCGCCAATCGTCAACCGTCAATCAAGATGATCCGTATAGCCCGTGGAAAGCGGCAAGTGGGTTTAGAAATTAAACATAAAGAACACGAAGAGCATAAAGTTTTTCCCTTTGTGATCCTTAGTGACCTTTGTGGTAAAGAATTATGAAATTAACGTTCAACGACACTCCACTCGATATTTCGTCCAACGGCAAAACATTCACGTTGACGCTGGATGATAAAACTATTCACGCTGAATTCCTTCGTTCAGAAAACGGAAGGTTAGAGTTACTTATCGACGGCAGACGCGTCACCGCCAATGTCTCCTCCGACAACGCCAAACGCTGGGTGACGGTCAATGGGCAGACCTTCGTGCTGACCAAATCATCCGGCGCGCGCCGAGGCGGGCACGGACATCATCACGCCGCAGGCGAGCTGACCGCCCCCATGCCCGGACAGATCCGGGCGGTGAACGTCGGCGAGGGTGACACAGTGTCCAAAGGTCAAACGCTGCTGGTGATCGAGGCGATGAAAATGGAGATCCGCATCCAGGCGCCGCGGGATGGCATCGTCAGGAAGTTATCTGTAAAGCAGGGGCAAATTGTGGATCGGGAACAGATTTTGATCGAGATCGAGGAAAACTAACCACGGAGAAAAGCTCACCGCAAAGAGCGCTAAGCCCGCAAAGCGTTTTTAAATCCTTAGAGACTGTTTCTTAAAGACTCTTTGGGACACGGACACCACGGATTTACCCTGCGGGTACGATGTCACTGAGTTTCACGGAAAAACCGTAATAAAAAGGCTCCTTTCCGTGGTTTCC
>JBAVVF010000564.1:0-4272 GCA_049697155.1 Anaerolineales bacterium | reverse complement strand
CTGACCTGTGGAAGCAATATCAAGAATTTCTAAAAGAATACTATGACATCGAGGGAAGATTTCCTGAAATTAAGCCTCCATTGGATAAAGTCTGTTGATCAATCGTAATGACTTCGGGGACCAGCGTGTCTTCAAACCTATCAATGGAAAATGTCGCTTGTGACTTGCCCACGTAAATAGGAAACTCTTCTGTCCCTTCACCGACCTAATAAGAATCGAAACCTCCCGCTTCGCGAAGCGGGAGGTTCATTTTCCAGGGTGTGTAATGCCCGGCGCGGGGCTGTTTCCAGGGATTATTGAATCACCCACAGCCAGGCATCGCGGAAGGTGCAGGTGGTGTCGCCGCCGGCCGGCTCACTTCTTCTGTCGGCCGCCTCCCGCTTTTATACTCTTTATGGCATCCTTGGCGATGGCCGCCACGCTCATTTCTGGTCCGTGATCTTCCTTCCAGGCGGTGGCGCGATCTTCCAGCAGGGCCGTCAGGGGTTCGATGGCGCGCTTGCTGCCCAGGTCTCCAAGCGCCTGGGCAGCCGTCCCTCGCTTGTGCGCGTCCGGCGATTGCAGGTATGCCACCAGGGTGTCGACCCCCCGGGCATCGCGGAGCTTGCCCAGGGCAGCCAGCATCATCGCCAGCTCGGAGTCCGTCGGGTTGTCGGCCAGGGCCTGGATCAGCGGCTCGACAACTTCCGGGTTTGGGCCGCCGATCAGCATCAGGTTCCAGGCGGCGTGCCAGCGCGTGGCCGGATCCTTCAGGGCATGGCAGATCGCCTCGTTGAACAGGGAACGCGCCTGACCGATGTGCTTTCCCAGCCAGAACAAGGCTGTGTGGCGATGGCCGGCATGGGGGTCGCTCAGGGCGACGTCTCGCAGGGCCGGCATGCCTTCCGGGCTCCCCAGCTGACCGATTGCATGGATGGCCCGGCCCCGGGTATCCACATCGCCCTCACGCAGGGATGTCAGCAAAGATTCCAGCTCGTTTTCGTTGCTCATCATCGTCCATCCTTTCATGATTGCTTTGTGCCAGACTCACAGGCAGCTTACAGGCTGCCCGGCAGCATTATTTATGGTCATCGATCCTGCTGAGCATGTCCGTCAGGACCGATTTCATAATGTCCCGTAATAAACGGTTCCTTTCCGGGCGTGAAAGCACGATCTTCCCGGAGTCCAGGGTCTGCTCGAAAAGCCTTTGCACGGCCTCGAAGATCTGGTCATCGACCTTTGCAGATTGCATGCTCCGGGTCACCTGTTGTTTGAGGTCGAAATAGGAGCCGGGCTGAGGCGAACTGACTGAATTGAACATAAACACCTTCCTTGTATTGAGAATTGCATTGAGTGAGCGAGCGCTGCCGCCGTCCTACAAACGAGATTCCTTTCGGGCGACTGCGATCAGATGTGTTCCCAGGCTCAAACAGCCTTCGTCAGCGCAGGCTTCCAACTCCATGCGCAGCAGCTCATTCCACTTTTCAGCATCCTGCCGGATGGCTTTTAGTCTTTCGTTCCAGGCCAGTGAGAGGCTGTTCGAAGCCGATCGGTCCAGGACGGTCAGTCCGGCGCTGCTTAGCCACGTCAGTAATTCATTCGCACGAAACATGTGCATGAAGTTGCCCCGCCGTTCCGGGAAGGTCCCCGGCGTAAGGTCTCCGCTGGTCGTGATCTTCTGATTGACTTGCGGGGGAATGGACAAGACACCATCCAAAAATCCATGCGCGCTGCCCCAGAGCGACATGACGCTCAATAAAAGAGTTCCGCCCGGCTTGAGGGCCCGCAGGCACTCTGCCAGCGCCACATCCCGGCGATCTAAAACGTAACTGAAGGGACCTCCATATGCCACGATGACATCAAAGGATTCAGGCCCGAAACGGGAAAGATCACAAATGTCGAGCTGCTGCCAATCGGTTACGGCCTTGTCGAAACCATATTCCGAAGAAAACCTGCGATTCAGGCCAAGCTGAACGCTGGAAATATCAGCGACGAGAATGCGCGCGCCCAAGCCTGCAAGGATTTGAGTGAAGCGCCCGGCTCCCGCGCCGACCTCGAGAACCTGCTGCCCCGGGGAAATATACTTTTTCAGATAATGGGTGTGAATGTATAAACTGACTTCATCGGCGGGAGTCTGCACCAGCCGCTCCCATTCCTTCACGCCAAATTCATCGAAATGCCTGATTACTGAGTCTGGTTGATAGGATGAGTCCATGAGCTGCCTCTGTGAAGACAATCGACGCGAGCCTGCCGGCCAGGCTCACCCCAGGGGTTTCCTGCCAACATAAAGCAGATGACGTGAAGCCCCGACGATCGAGCTCTCGACGCTGATCTGGTAGAGCAGATCGAGCCACAACCGGCGCTGCTGTCCCTCGAGCCGGTTATAGCTCTCGTCGTCCGCCGCGATGGCCGGTTCCACCCCGGCTACCTTCAGGGTTTCGAAGCCGACCGCCTCGTGCAGGGGAGCGATCTCGGAAGCCCGTGCAAAGTAGCCGCGGAACCCGCCGCGCGGATAATCCTCGGGGTCCCTGCCTTTCTCCAGCACGGACTGTACATCTGCACGTTCCTCGATCCAGCCTGGAACGTTTTTCAGCATATCGCCCATGATCCCAAAGCGGCTGATGAACGCCGAGAAGAGGATGCCTCCGGGGCGCAGCCTGTCAAAGGCTTCTCTCAGCGCAGCTTTGCGGTCCGACTCATCGACCAGATGGTAGAGCGGACCCATCAGGAGGGCCGCCTCAAATCCCCGCTCGGTCACGTCGTGGAGATCGCGCCCGTCGGCTGCGATGAAGCGCACCTGCTTCTCCAGCCCTGCCGCGGCGATGGCTTTCCTGCCAGCCTCCACATTTGCAGCGGACAGGTCAACCGCCGTGACCCGGTACCCCCGTTTCGCCAGTTCCAGGGTATATCGTCCGGTCGCTGCTCCAATCTCCAGGATGGAGCCCTGCGCGGGCAGATACTGATCCAGATAGCGCCAGGTCAGCTCATGCTCGAGCTGGTGCCGGTCCAGACGGCAGTGTTCCCGCTCCGTCTCGCGGTCATAGAAGGCTGCAATATCACTGACATCATCTTCCATTATGCTCTCCCGTCATTCCGGCAGTGCTGATGTACAAAGTCTATTTTACCCAACATGTTCGAAGGTGGTGATGAGACCATGGTCCGGGAGGGAAAGAACGACCAGGGCCGGACAGTCCAGTCTCTTCCAGAACGAAAAGGGCTCCAGTCCCACCATTTTCTCAATAAATAGCGTCATTACTGTTCCGTGCGAGACAACGGCCAGGTTTTTGTCAGGATATTCCGCTTCGACGGACAACAATGCTTTCGAGAACCTTTGATAGGCCTGTCCGGCGGTCTCCCTGCCCAGAACCAGCCTGTCTGGATACTTGAAGAAGTCCAGTACTTTGGACTCGAATTCCTTTCTATCCATGAAACCAACGCCGGCCCGGTCGTGTTCATGCAGGCCTTCGAAAGTCCGGAAGGGCTTGTCGATCTTTCCGGCGACGATCTGCGCGGTCTCGACGGCCTTTGGCTCGCTGCTCGAGATCACGACATCAGGAAGATACGGCGCGATCCTTTCTGCCAGGGGTTCGCAGCGGCTTTGACCCGCCGCGGACAGTTTCCATTGGCTGGCAGGGATAGCCGGGACAATTTCCGGGAGCGAATGCTTGACGAGGAGGAGATGGTTCATGGCAATCCATGCAAACAATCAGGCTTTGGAACGTATGCCTTACGATTTTGATTTCAAGCGATAAGCAAATAATCCAAGGATAATCGCCAAACCGAGCGCGGCAGTGATCAAAACTCCATAGGGAGGCTGCGAAGACGTTTCTGGTGGTATGGGAGTTGATGAAACCGTGGGCAATAACGTAGGTGAAGCCGTTGGTGATACGGTATAGGTTACAACAGGAGCGAGCGTTACTGTTGGAGGGGCGATTGTCCCAGGCGGCGTTAATTCCAAATCAGGAAAAGCCGTTTTTATATGTTGGTAAAGATCATGATCAAAACCTTCTGTTGCGCCATAGATCCAGGACTGTTTTAATTCATATAACACTTGCTGAATAGCCGGGTCATCCAGATCAAGATCAGGAGCCGTGCTTTTTCCTCCATTCCTAAACCTGTTCCGTACACTGGGGTTGCTGAACCAGAGGATTTCCGCAAATTTATAATGAGCATCTCCCCATTCGGGACGCAGAGTCACAACTTTCTGACGGGCAGCTATTGTCAGGTCCGTAAAATGCTGATTACCTTCAAAAATGTATCCTTCCCGCATAGATATGCCAAGTTTAATATACT
>JBAVVF010000563.1:0-4377 GCA_049697155.1 Anaerolineales bacterium | reverse complement strand
CCCCGGAACTGGCTGACTTCGCCGCCGAAGCGATTCACCTCTGACTCCAGCGTGTGAAGGATGCGGTGCATCAATTCCACCCAGCCTTCCGTGCCGACCTTCTCCAGGAGATTTGTGGAGTCGGTCAGATCGGTCACGACGACGGTGGCCACGCGGCGTTCACCCGCCAGGGGCGGAGGCGCGGCAGGCAGAGTCCGCTCGGGCGTTGACGCGGGTAGGGGGGCCGGCTGCTCGATCTCGGGCCGCGACGACTCGCCGTTGAGCCGGGTTCCGCACATCCCGCAGAAGCGAAACTCCAGCGGATTGGTGAAACCGCACCCTGGACAGGCCGACGTCAGGCGCGTGCCGCACGAGCCGCAAAAGCGCATACCGGCTGGGTTCTCAAAATTACAATTTGGACAGTTCATATACCTTTAACTATAACAAAGAATGGGCGCGTCCATCAATACCGGACGCGCCCTCGAAGCTTTCGAACCCATCAGCGATCGTTATTCGAGGGAATCCAGCGCCCGGCGGAAGCGTTTGGCCAGCTCCTGCAAAATTGTCACCGACATTTCCGCGTCCTCCCGCAGGACGGTCAGGAAGTCCCAGCGCGTGAGGGCCAGGCATTGGGTCGGCTCGCTGGCAACCACCGAAGCCGTCCGCAGACCGTCATCCAGGAGAGCCAGTTCTCCAAAAAAGTCGGTCGGACCAAAGGTATTGACCGGGACCTTTTCGCCGTCGGCGCGCTGGCGGAATGCTTCGGCCTTCCCGGAAACGATGACAAAAATGCCCTCGCCTCCCTGTCCCTGGCTGACGATCGGCTGCCCTGCGGCATATTGACGTTCGATCATGCGCTTGCCCAGGCGTTCGAGCTGACGGTTGTTCAAGCCGTGAAACAGGGGTACGTTTTCCAGAAAACCAACAGTTTGTTTTAGGTCATTCATGTTCTCGCCTCTTCTGTTAGGAAATCAATTCGCCGATGAAGATCTCAAAGGGCGCGATCTTTAGTGTATCGGGAGACAGGGTCGTGCCTTCAGGTGTATGTGTCGAAAACAGACAGCGGATATCCCGCGCGCTCAAATCGAAACTCAAACTATGATCCCTGTCAGAGAAGTTCAGTATCACCAGACAGGTTTGCCTGGAACCCTGACTCTGACGGAGAAACGCAAGGTACTCTTCGTTCATCTCATGCAGCAGTGCGTAGTTGCCATCCAAAAGGGCAGGAGTCTGCTTGCGCAGGTACAGCAGGCGCTTGTAGAAACTCAACATGGAGTCTGGGTCATTTTGCTGGTCGGCCGCATTGATGCCCTGCGCATAATTTGGATTGACAGGCAGCCAGGTCTGCACCCCTTTCGGGCTGAAGCCCGCGTTGACCTCGCTGCTCCACTGCATCGGCGTCCGGCAGCGGTCGCGGCTGAGATCAGCCGCCATGACGAGCGCCTGGGCCGGCGGCATGCCGTCGGCCACCACTGCATTATAGAACCAGACGGCGGGCGGATCGCGAAAGAGGTCAATATCCGTGAGCCGGTAATCCGTCATCCCGATTTCCTCGCCATTATACAGGAACGGCGTGCCGCGCAGGGTCAGCATGAGCGCCAGGGCAGCGCGGGCAATCGCATCGTCGTGCTGGCCATCGCGGTAGCGGGTATAGACGCGGGTCGAGTCGTGGTTGTTGAGCGTATTGCACGGCCACGCCCGCGGCGGGAGGGAGGCGAGACGATCCTGCTGGTTGGCCCGGATCCAGGCCGGTGTCATCCGGTCGGTCCGCATCAGCGGGAAATTGAAGACCATGTGCAGCTCGTTGTCGCCGTCGCCGTGATAGGACACGTTGTCGTTCTCGCCGACCAGTACCCGGTCGGGATACTCGTCGATGACGCAGCGCAGTTCCTGCATCAGCTCGTGAACGCCGGGCTGCTCGACCTGGTATTCGTAGATCTGCCTCCACAGCTCGACCAGTTTCTTATCCGTCCGGTCGGGGAAGCCGCGCTTGAACAGGCGGCGCATCTCCTCCTCGGTCAGTTTGGAGCGATGATCGGGCATGTCGGGCTGCTCGAAGATGGTGCCGATCGCATCCAGGCGATAGCCGTCCACGCCCATGTTCAGCCAGAAGCGGACCGCCTCCCACATGGCTTTCTTGACCTCGGGATTGCGCCAGTTGAGATCCGGCTGTTCCTTCAGAAAATAATGATAGTAATATTGCCCGGTTGCGGAATCCAATTCCCAGGCCGACCCGCCAAACGGCGAGAGCCAGTTGTTGGGCGGACCGCCGTTCCTGCCGTCGCGCCAGATGTACCAGTCACGTTTGGGGTTGTCGCGGCTGGAACGCGACTCACTGAACCATTGATGCAGGTGCGAACTATGATTCATGACGAGATCGAGGATGACTCGAATCCCGCGCTGATGGGCGCCGTCGAGGAAGCGCCGGAAATCAGAGAGTGTCCCATATTCGGCAGCGACCGCCGTATAGTCGGAAATGTCGTAACCCACATCGTATTGCGGTGAAGGGAAATGCGGCGACAGCCAGACGGCGTCGATGCCGAGGTCGGCCAGATAATCAAGCTTCGCGGTCATCCCGATAAAGTCGCCGATGCCGTCCCCGTTGCCATCGGCGAAACTGCGCGGATAGATTTGATAGAAGACTCCCTTTTGCCACCACTTCAAATCAGACATGCCCTTCTCCTGTTAAAGGATGTAGTAAAGAATTAGCAGGCTCAACTCCACTGCAATCGTCCAGCCGAACAGCCGCCAGGACTCGGGCTTGCCGACTCTCTTCATGTGATACTCCGTGCTGCCGATGATAAAAGCCATGACGAGCAGGGCCAGGACGAATATCAGCGTTGGCAGGAAATTCTCTGCCTGCCGGACGCTGCCCCCGAGCCGGACGGTGATCAAGTAGACGATTTCCTTGATGATGTAGATCGATTGCAGCGCCAGCCCAAAGCTGACAAGCCATAAGACGATCGCCAGGATTGTGGATCCAATAGGTCTTGTCTGCGGGTGTTCGTTCATCAAAACTATATTCCTTCGAGGTTTAGTTCCTCCGCCCGATGGCAGGCCACAAAGTGATCGGGTTTCAGCTGCCTGAACTCGGGCGTCTGCAGTTTGCAGATTTCCTGGGCATAGCGACAGCGTGGATGGAAGTAACAGCCGCTGGGCGGATTGGATGGATCTGCCACATCGCCCTGCATGACGATGCGCTCCGATTTGTAGAGCGGGTCGGCGACGGGCACCGACGATAACAGTGCTTCGGTATAGGGATGCAGTGGATGGGTGTATAGCTCCTCTGCATCGGCCATTTCGGCGATCTTGCCGACATACATGACGGCGACACGGTCGGAAATGTGCTGCACAACGCTGAGGTCATGCGCCACAAAGACATAGGATAGGTTGAAATCCTGCTGCAGGTCGCGCAGCAGATTCAGGGTCTGGGCCTGAATCGAGACGTCCAGCGCGGAGACAGGCTCATCGCAGATGACGAGCTGCGGGTTGAGCGAGAGGGCGCGGGCGATGCCGATGCGCTGGCGCTGTCCGCCGGAGAATTCATGCGGGTAGCGCCGCAGATGGTCCGGGCGCAGTCCGACCCGCTCGAGCAGACGAACGATGATCTCTTCCGTTTCGCGGCCGTTGTCCAGCCCATGGATGGCCATCGGCTCGCCGACGATGTCCGAGACGGTCATGCGCGGGTTCAGGGAGTTGATCGGGTCCTGAAAGACCATCGAGATTTCCTTGCGGATGGAGTGCATCTCGTGCGGCGAAAGCTCCATGATGTTCACCATCTTGCCTGCACCGTTGGACGATAGCGTCCGGGAGTTGAAGTGGACCTCGCCGGCGGTCGGCTCGTAGAGACGGATGATCGAACGTCCGGCCGTGCTCTTGCCGCAGCCGCTTTCGCCCACCAGTCCGAGCGTCTCACCTTTGCGGACATAGAAGGAAATATCGTCCACGGCCTTGACATAGCCGACTGTTTTGCGGAGCAGTCCTTTCTGGATGGGAAAGTATTTCTTTAACCCTTTCACTTCCAGCAGGATATTGTCCGCGTCGGGGATGGTTGGTGCAGATTGCATTTGAGGTTCAACAGCCATGTTCATACCTCCTCGTACAGTAAGCAGGCGACCCAGTGGTCTTCGCTGACCTTCGTCCACTTTGGCACGATCTTGTCGCATTTGCCCGGCATAAACAGCGGGCAGCGCGGATGAAAGACGCAGCCGGTCGGCAGGTTGAAGGGATCGGGTACCATGCCTGAAATCGAGGCCAGACGCTCGTTCCTGTTCTTCTTGCCAAGCTGAGGGATGGACTTGAGCAGGGCCTGGGTGTAAGGATGTTTGGCATCCTTGAACAGCTCGACGACCTTGGCCTGTTCGACTGCCTTGCCCATGTACATGACCACAATCTCCT
>JBAVVF010000562.1:0-2540 GCA_049697155.1 Anaerolineales bacterium | reverse complement strand
ACCGAGATGACAATGATGCCCTTGTCAATTGCCTCCTGCAGGGTGGCGTTCAAGCCGCTCACATCGCCGGGGTTCACCAGGATTGCATCGACGTCCTGGGCGATCAGGTTCTGCAGCTGCTGGATCTGGCCGGCCACATCCGTGTCCGCGCTTTCGATCACGAGCTCGGTGGTAAGACCCTGATCCATGTATTCCTGGTTGACTTCCTCCAGCTCGGCGATCATCTGGGTGCGATATTCACTGCTGATAAAGGGATTGGAAACACCGATCGTGAATGGCGCGCCATCCGCAGCGGGCGCTTCCGTTGGCGCCTGGGTCGGTGCTTCGGTCATGGGCGCTTCTGTGGCAGGTGCTTCGGTGGCTGCAGGGGTGGGGGGCGCACCACAAGCGGCGATCATGGACGCGACGGTGATCAATATTGTCACTAACAAAACAAGTTTCCTGCTTTTCGTAGACATATTCATCTTCTCCTGAATTTTAACTAGAATGTGGAATTTTGCGGCCGAAAGTGTTCGATCAGTAGATTGCACCTCCTTCTAGATCATGAAATGTAGACTATCTTCCAGCGCGAACAGATAGTCCAGCGCGAGAGAAATTGCTCCCATAACGCCAGCATTCGGGCTCATGCGGGAAAACTTAATGGATAAATGGGTGGTGGCCAGCGGCAGCGAACGATGCAGGACTGCCCTGCGGATTGCCACCAGCAGATGATTTCCAAAGTTTGCAATGCCGCCACCGATAAAAATATGGCTCGGGTTGAAGAAGTTGACCAGGCCTGCCAGAACATCTCCGATCATTTGCCCGCTATCGCGGATGATATCCAGCGCAGCCTGATCGCCCTCGCGGCAGGCCGCATTGACGTCTTCCGGGCGGATGAGTCCGCCATTGGACTCCCGCATCTGGCTCAGGATCGGACTGCTCCCGCTGCGAGCCGCCTCCAGCGCCTTTGACATGATCGCCGGCCCTGCGGCCATTGCCTCCAGACAGCCCTTATTGCCACACGAACACAGGGGGCCTGCCTTATCCACGCAAATATGACCGATATCGCCTGCGCAGCCGTCACTGCCGCGATGGATCTTCCCATTGGAAATGATCCCGGCCCCGACCCCGGTCCCTATTTTGACGAAAATAAAATGATCGATCCCTGCTGCATCCCCGGCTCGTTGTTCCCCCAACGCCATAATATTGACATCGTTATCCACCACCACAAATGCAGAAATAAAAGTCTTTTTTAGAAAATCACGAATGGGAAAATTTTCCCATTCGGGCATCAAAGGCGGTGCTACCAGAACGCCCCGGGCAAAATCAACCGGACCCGGAACGCCGACGCCAATTCCGAGGACCTGATCGGGAGTCGCGCCCTGCGTCCGGATCAATCCAAGCAGCAGTTCACTGCAGCGTCCAAAAACAGATTCAGGGCTGAGCTTCACATCGGTTGTCTCTGAACAGCGCTGGAGGACCAGACCTGTGACATCCGCCAATGCAATGTCCAGACTTGTCGCCCCTATATCGATTCCGGCTATGTAACCAAGCTGATCATTGATTCGCAAAAGGCCCGGTTTACGTCCGCCCTTCGAAATCCCCTCACCGATCTCCACTAAATAGCCCTTGTCCACCAGGCTGCGGATCTCCTGGGAGGCCTTTGCTTTTGACCAGCCCGTTATATTTGAGATTTCACTTCGGGAGATTTTTCCCTGCCTGCGTAAGGCCCGCAAAATCATTACTTCGGCTGAATTCACCAAAATGGGAGCTGTCAGCCTGAAGTTTTTTTTTGTGCCCGTCTGATTGCTTGCAGACATCTTTTGCATTTTCAATTCTAAAGTGTTATCGGAAAATCAAGCAACTCCTTTTTCATTATAGTTAGTGACGTTTGTAAATTCAATAGCCAAACATTGTAAAAAATATAAGAACTTCGTTCATAATCTAAACAAAGTCCTTTTCCGGAAGGGTTCCAAAATGATTGGATTAGCGCAGAAGGCAATTGTGTTCCAGCATGGCAGCCTTTGGCGAGTATGCTAAGCGCGTTCTTTCTTCGGACAGCCGACCAGACCGCAGGACTCTGCAGATAATTCCCGGCAGGAAGTCTCCCAGACCGTCAATGCGTTGGCTATGAGGGGATGAACTACATCTCCTGTGATGCCAAATAAGCGGGCGGATTTTCTTTGTCCGGATGGAACAGGCACAGTTAACGCTTCCCAGCCGGTGAGGGTCACGCCGCCGATGCGCTGAATCAGGTCCAGCCAGCGGGCGGAGATGACCGGGCCGGCAAGAACGGGAAAGGTGGCTTTGTTTTTCGCCAGATAACCCCGCAATGTGTGTGCATTATCGTTGTTGGCCTTGAGCAGGTCACGCCAGGAACCTTTGAAGCGTCCCTGCACGCCGCGGCAGAGCTGCCACCAGACGCGGGCGATGTGTGCGGGGCCGGAGATGTGCGCCTCACGCATGCCGTCCAACACCTGCTGTGAGGTTCGATATGCCACCTGTGACGGATCCACGAGCCAGCCGCCGTGGAGCGCGGTCAGCGTGGACCAGCGCTCCGG